>NZ_BAABEV010000019.1:0-139024 GCF_039540335.1 Actinomadura verrucosospora
TGTTAAGCACGCCGCCAGCGTTCGTCCTGAGCCAGGATCAAACTCTCCATCAAGGTCCAACGACCAGCCAGGGGGCGAACCCCGACCAGCCAAACCTCAGGAAACAATCCCGGCATCACCATCCCCCACGAAGAGGGACAGCATTGCCTCAAAGAAATCCCCACCACCCCACAAAGCGGGATGGCACGGGGCGACCCGGCCGAATAAAGACCGGGCCGATAAAGGCACTGGCTTTTAACACGCTGTTGAGTTCTCAAGAAACGGACACCCACCGCGCCGAACCCCGCTCTCGCGGCCCCCGGCTCCGGGGCAACCCTTCAATCGTACCCGATCCGTCCTGGTTTAACCAACTTCGGGCGGTTCGGCCTCGTTAGTCCCTTTTGGGCGCGACACAGCGCACCCATCCGGGTCTGTGGAGGTTTCCCCTCGGGGCCGGCCGCCTGTCGGCGTCCCGCTCCCCCGTGGGGCGTGTAGAACATTAGGTCCCGCCGCCGGGACCGTCAAATCGGCCCGCGCGGGGCATGTATCCGCAGCTCATCTCCTGTTTTCAGCCCTAAGACCATGCCCGGTCACGGTGCGCCGTAACCGCACTGTGACGTGTATCTACCGAAGTTTGCCCTCCTCATGACGACCGCCCGCCCGGAAAGGGTCCGGGCGGGCGGTCGGGAGGCGGTTCAGGAGGCGGTCACCTCGACGCCGCCCACGTTGCGCTTGCCGCGCCGCAGCACGAGGAAGCGGCCGTGGAGCAGGTCGGCGGACGCCGGCACCGCGTCCTCCGACTCGACCTTGGCGTTGTTGAGGTAGGCGCCGCCCTGGGCGATGGCACGGCGTGCCTCCGACTTGCTCTTGCACAGGCCGGACGCCACCAGAAGGTCCACCACCGGCGGCAGCTCTCCCGCGGGCACCTCCGCGCGCGGCACCTCGGAGAGGGCGGCCTGCAGCGTTCGCTCGTCCAGTTCCTCCAGGGAGCCCTGCCCGAACAGAGCACGGGAGGCCGCGATGACCCGCGCGGTCTCGTCCGCACCGTGCACGAGCGTGGTCATCTCCTCGGCGAGCGCCCGCTGCGGGGCCCGCACGGCCGGACGGTCGGCGCCCTGCTTGACCAGGTCCTCGATCTCCTCGTGGGGACGGAAGCTGAAGAACTTCAGGAACTTCTCCACGTCCCGGTCGTCGGCGTTGATCCAGAACTGGTAGAACGCGTACGGCGACGTCAGCTCGGGATCGAGCCAGTAGGTCTCGCCGCCCGCGGTCTTGCCGAACTTGGACCCGTCCGCCTTGGTCAGCAGCGGCGTGGTCAGCGCGTGCGCGTTGCCTCCCTCCACCCGGCGGATCAGGTCGACGCCCGCGGTGAGGTTGCCCCACTGGTCGCTTCCGCCGGTCTGCAGCCGGCACCCGTGGCGCCGGTACAGCTCGAGGAAGTCCATGGACTGGAGCAGGACGTAGCTGAACTCGGTGTAGCTCATACCGGTGGAGTCGAGCCGGGCGCGGACGGTCTCGCGGGCCAGCATCCGGTTGACCGGGAAGTGCTTGCCGATGTCGCGCAGGAACTCGATGGCCGACATGGGGCCGGTCCAGTCGAGGTTGCTGACCATCGTCGCGGCGGTCGGCCCCTCGTCGAAGTCGAGGAACGCCGACACCTGCCCGCGGACCCGGTCGACCCAGCCGGCGACGGTCTCCTCGGAGTTCAGCACGCGTTCGGCGCTCTTGCCACTCGGGTCGCCGATCAGGCCCGTGGCGCCGCCGACCAGGCCGATCGGCCGGTGCCCGGCCTTCTGGAAGCGGCGCAGCGTGAGGATCTGGATGAGGTTGCCGAGGTGCAGCGAGGGCGCCGTCGGGTCGAAGCCGCAATAGAGGGTGACCGGTCCCGCGGCGAGCAAGGCCCGCAGTTCGTCCAGGTCGGTGGACTGCGCGATCAGGCCGCGCCACGCGAGATCATCCAGGATGTCGGTCACGGTCTCCCTCGTCTCCGGCTTGCATTCGGTGTACGCCCCCAGGCTGCACTGGCGGGCGGCTGTCACGCCAACGATATTCAACGTCCGCCGTCGCGGGGCGGCTACCGGCCGGCCTGGTGACCGCGCCGGGTCAGCCCTCGGCGGTGATCTTCCTGCGCTGCCTCGGGACGTGGGGGCGGTAGGGCGACACGCTGGGATCTCCGTCGATCCAGAACCGCCACGGGACCTCCTTGGCGCCGTTGACGCCGGTCCTGGGGCCGTTGCGGATCAGTGCGGGGTCGGCGGGCTCGCCCCTGAGCACCGCCATCGGTCCGCCGGGCGCGCACACGTCCAGTCCGTTCTGCTCGCGGGCGACGCCGAGGGCCTGGCAGAGCCGGGCCGGGCCGCGCGCCAGGTCGCGGACGGTCGAGCGCGGACGGCGCGCCCGTGCGACGTCCTCGCCCGCGATGATCTCCCCGGCGCGGAGCAGCACCGCCATGGACGTCCCGTCCGGGCCGCACACGAGGTTCATGCAGAAGTGCATGCCGTAGGTGAAGTAGACGTAGACGTGCCCGGGCGGCCCGAACATGACCTCGTTGCGCCGGGTCCGGCCCCGGTAGGCGTGCGAGGCCGGGTCCAGCGGCCCCGCGTAGGCCTCCACCTCGGTGAGCCGGGCCGCCACCTCCCCTTCCGGGGTGCGGTGGCTGATCACGTGCCCGAGCAGCGCGGGCGCGACCTCCTCCACCGGGCCGTCGAAGAACTCGCGGGGCAGCAACGCTCCGTCCATCGCCTCACCGTGGTCTAGGGAACAGCTTCGCCGGTCGACCAGCCTAGGGGGCGGTCCGCACCGCGGCGGCCGCCCCCGTCCCGCCGGGTCAGGCGTCCGAGCCGGCGGCCCAGGCGGCGTGGCCGTTGACGAGGCTGCGCAGCGCGCCCATCTGCTCGCGGACGCGGTCGGGCGCCGTCCCCCCGTAGGCCTTGCGGGACGCGAGGGCGCCCTGGACGTTCAGCACCTCGCGGACGTCCGGCGTCAGGTGCGGCGACACCTTGCCGAGCTCCTCGTCGGTGAGGTCGTCGAAGTCCTTGTCGTTGACCTGGCACCAGACGACGAGGTGCCCGACGACCTCGTGGGCGTCGCGGAACGCCACGCCGCGGCGGACGAGCAGCTCGGCGAGGTCGGTGGCGAGGGCGAAGCCGTCCGGGGCGAGGGCCTCCAGCCGCTCGGTGTTGACCCGCATGGTCGCGATGAGCCCGGACATGGCGGGCAGCACGAGCAGCAGCGTCTCGACGGAGTCGAACGCGCCCTCCTTGTCCTCCTGGAGGTCGCGGTTGTAGGTGAGCGGGAGGCCCTTGAGGGTCGTGAGCAGGCCGACGAGGTGCCCGATGAGGCGGCCGGCCTTGCCGCGCGCCAGCTCGGCGACGTCGGGGTTCTTCTTCTGCGGCATGATCGACGACCCGGTGGCGTAGGTGTCGTCCATCTCGATCCAGCGGAACTCCTGGGAGGCCCAGAGGCACACCTCCTCGCCGAGGCGGGACAGGTGCACGCCGATCAGGGCGGCCGCGAAGAGGAACTCGGCGACGAAGTCGCGGTCGGCGACGGCGTCCATGGAGTTGGGCGCGGCGGCGTCGAAGCCGAGCTCGGCGGCGGTGGCCTGCGGGTCCAGCGGCAGGGAGGAGCCGGCGAGGGCACCGGAGCCGAGCGGGGAGACGGCCGCGCGGCGGTCCCAGTCGCGCAGCCGGTCGATGTCGCGGGTGAGCGGCTGGACGTGCGCGAGGAGCTGGTGGGAGAACAGCACGGGCTGGGCGTGCTGGAGGTGCGTCATGCCGGGCGCGGCGACGCCGAGGTTGTGCTCGGCCTGCGCGATCAGCGCGGTCTCCAGCTCCACCAGCCGCGAGACGATCTGGCGGACGTGGTCGCGCAGGTACAGGCGCAGGTCGGTGGCGACCTGGTCGTTGCGGCTGCGGCCGGCGCGCAGCTTGCCGCCGAGGGCGCCGAGGCGCTCCAGCAGGCCCCGCTCCAGGGCGGTGTGGACGTCCTCGTCGGCGACCGTGGGGCGGAACTCGCCGCTGCGGCACGCCTCCTCGAGGTCGTCCAGGGCACCGATCATGCGCTCCAGCTCGTCGTCGGTGAGCAGGCCCGCCCGGTTGAGGACGCGGGCGTGCGCGCGCGATCCCATCAGGTCGTACGGGGCGAGCCGCCAGTCGAACTGGACGCTCACCGAGAGCCTCGCGAGCGCGTCCGACGGGCCGCCTTCGAACCGGCCGCCCCACAGCCGCGTCGGTGCCTTGGTCACGGAGAATCCTCTACTTCCCACCGCTGGTCGTTCGGTCAACTGCCATCTCACCATGCCGCCTCTGCCGGGCACGGCACGGATTGCCCCCCGCGTGGATCGCCTGGCGGCTGCGTCCGCAACAGCGTACGGCGAATCCGCCGGGTCCCGCGGATCAGGACGGGTCGGGGTCGGGGCCGCCCGGCGGCCCCTGGGTTCGTCGCTCGCGCGTGCCGGTCAGCCGCAGCAGCGCCTGGGCGAGGTCCTCCCCGCCGTGCGGGTCGCGGGCGATCACGAGGATCGAGTCGTCGCCCGCGACCGTGCCGAGGACGGACGGCCACTCGGCGTGGTCGATCGCCGAGGCCAGGTACTGGGCGGCGCCCGGCGGGGTCCGCACCATGACCAGGTTCGCCGACGCCTCGGCCGACACGAGCAGTTCGGCGGCGAGCCGGGACAGCCGGCCGGTGAAGGTCTCGGCGGCGCCGGTGCGGGCGCGGCGGATCCGCTCGCCGCCCTCGCCGGGCACGGCGTAGATCAGGCTGCCGTCGTCGGCGCGGAGCTTCACCGCGCCGATCTCGACCAGGTCGCGGGAGAGCGTGGCCTGGGTGACCTCCACCCCCTCGTCGCCGAGGAGCTTGGCGAGCTCGCCCTGCGAGTGCACGGGGTGCCGGGTCAGCAGGTCGATCACCCGGGCGTGCCGCGCGGCCTTGGTCATGGGGGTGGTCACCGGGCGCGCTCCAGGAGCCACACGAGCAGCGCCTTCTGGGCGTGCAGCCGGTTCTCGGCCTCGTCCCAGACCCGGCTGCGCGGGCCGTCGAGGACGGAGGCGGCGATCTCCTTGCCGCGGTAGGCGGGCAGGCAGTGCAGGACGACCGCCTCGGGATCGGCGAGGGCCAGCAGGTCCTCGGTCACCGAGTACGGCTCGTACAGCGAGGTGTCCTTGCCGTCCTGGCCCATCGACACCCACGTGTCGGTGGCGAGGACGTCGGCGCCGGATGCGGCCCCGGCGGCGTCGGCGGTGACGGTCACGGACCCGCCGGTCGCGGCCGCGATCTCCGTCGCGCGCCCGACGACCGCGGGGTCGGGCGGCTGGGAGGCGGGGGCGCCGATCCGGACGTGCATCCCGGCGGTGGCGCAGCCGAGCAGGTAGGAGTGCGCCATGTTGTTGGCGCCGTCGCCGAAGTAGGCGAGGGTGACGCCGGCGAGACCGCCCTTCTCCTCCCGGACGGTCTGCAGGTCGGCGAGGATCTGGCAGGGGTGGAACTCGTCGGTGAGGGCGTTGACGACCGGGACCGCGGTGCCGGCGGCCATCTCCTCGATGCGCTCCTGCCCGCCCGTCCGCCACACGATGGCGCTGACCTGGCGTTCGAGGACGCGGGCGGTGTCGGCGATGGTCTCGCCGCGGCCGAGCTGGCTGGTGCCCGCGTCCATCACCAGGGGGTTGCCGCCGAGTTCGGCGATGCCGGCGGCGAACGACAGCCGGGTCCGGGTGGACGGCTTGTCGAACAGCACGGCCACCGAGCGGGGGCCCTCCAGCGGCCGGTGGCCGAAGCGGTCCTTCTTCACCTGCGCGGCGAGGTCGAGGACCTCGGCCTGCTCGCCGGGGCCGAGGTCGTCGTCCCGCAGAAAGTGCCTGGTCACGATCAGTTCTCCTGCTCGAGGGAGGCGGCGTCGAGGATACCGGGGAACGCGTCGGCGAACGAGCCCGCCTGCTCGGCGGTCAGGATCAGCGGCGGGGCGATGCGCACCGCGTCCGGCTGGACCGCGTTGACGAGGAAGCCGGCGTCGCGCGCGGCGGCCTCCACGGCGGCCGCGTGGGGCCCGGTCAGCACGGCGGCCCGCCACAGGCCGCGGCCCCGCACGCCCGCGAACAGCGGATGGTCGACGGCGTCGAGCCCCGCGGCCAGGGTCTCCCCCACGGAGGCGGCGTTGGCGAGCAGGCCGTCCTTCTCGATGGTGGTGAGGACGGCGAGGGCGGCGGCCGCGGCGATCGGGTTGCCGCCGAACGTGCTGCCGTGGTCTCCCTTGGCGAACAGGTCGCCGTGGGGACCGAAGGCGACGCACGCCCCGACCGGCAGGCCGCCGCCGAGGCCCTTGGCGAGCGTGAGGACGTCGGGTCTGGCGTTCTCGTGCTGGAACGCGAACCAGCTGCCGGTGCGGCCGATCGCGGACTGGATCTCGTCGGCGACGAACAGCGCGCCCGCCGCGTCGCAGATCCGGCGGACGGCGGCGAAGTACCCGTCCGGCGGCGGGACGACCCCGGCCTCGCCCTGCGTGGGCTCCAGGAACACCGCCGCGCAGCCCTCGTCCACCGCGGCGTCGAGCGCGCCCGCGTCCCCGTACGGGACGAACCGGACGTCGATCGCGAAGGGCCCGAACGGCTCCCGGATCGCGGCCTTGCCGGTCAGGCTCAGGGCGCCGAGCGTCCGGCCGTGGAAGCCGTTCTCGGCCGCGACGACGTACGGGCGCCCGTTCGCCTTCCCGTACTTGAGGGCGAGCTTGAGCGCGCACTCGTTCGCCTCGGTGCCGCTGTTGGCGAGGAAGACCTTCCCGTCGCCGCCGAGCAGCTCCCGCAGCCGCTCGGCGAGCAGCACCTCCGGCTCGTTCAGGAACAGGTTGGACGTGTGCGCGATGGTCGCGGCCTGGGACGCCACCGCCTCGACGAGCGCGGGGTGGGCGTGCCCGAGCGAGCTGACCGCGATCCCCGCGATGAGGTCGAGGTACTCGCGGCCGCCGGCGTCCCACACCCGGCAGCCCTCGCCGCGCGCGAGCGCCAGGGGCGGGACGCCGTAGTTCGGCATGAACGCCGCCTCGAACCGCTCCCTCAGGCCGCTCACGGGGTCGCCTCCGCCCCGGCGGCGCCCGGGAGACTGGGCAGCACCATCGTTCCGATCCCTTCGTCGGTGAAGATCTCCAGCAGCAGCGAGTGCAGGACGCGGCCGTCCAGGACGTGGGCCTGGGGGACGCCGCCGCGCACGGCCGCCAGGCAGGCCTCCATCTTGGGCACCATCCCCGCCGACAGGTCCGGCAGCAGGACGGCCAGCTCGTCGGCGGTGAGCCGGTCGATGACGTCGTCGCTGTCCGGCCAGTCCGCGTACAGGCCCTCGACGTCGGTGAGGACGACGAGCTTCGCCGCGTCCAGCGCCACGGCCAGCGCGGCGGCGGCGGTGTCGGCGTTGACGTTGTAGACCTCGCCGTCGTCGCCGCGCGCGACGCTGGAGATGACCGGGATGCGGCCGTCGTCCAGCAGCGCGCGCACGGCCCCGACCTGCACTTCGACGATCTCGCCGACCTGGCCGATGTCGACGCGCGCGCCGTCCACGACCGCGTGCTTGCGCTCGGCGGTGAACAGGTTCGCGTCCTCGCCGGACATGCCGAGCGCGAACGGGCCGTGCCGGTTGATCAGGCCGACGACGTCGCGCTGGACCTGCCCGGTCAGCACCATCCGGACGACCTCCATGGCCTCCGGGGTGGTGACCCGCAGGCCGGCGGTGAAGGTCGAGTCGATGCCGTTGCGGGCCAGCGCCGCGTTGATCTGCGGGCCGCCGCCGTGCACGACGACCGGCCTCAGCCCGGCGTAGCGCAGGAACACCACGTCCTCGGCGAAGGAGTGCCGCAGCCGCTCGTCGGTCATCGCGTGCCCGCCGTACTTGATCACGACGGTCTTGCCGTGGAAGCGCTCCAGCCACGGCAGCGCCTTGATCAGGGTTTCGGCCTTGTCCATCACGCCGAGCCGGTTCTTGCGCATCTGCGCGCCCGGGGTGACGGCGCTCATGTGGAGTACGCCGAGTTCTCGTGGACGTACTCGGCCGTGAGGTCGGTCGTCCAGACGGTGGCGCTGTGCGGCCCGGCGGACAGGTCGACGGTGATCGTCACGTCGCGGGGACGCAGGTCGACCTTGTCGCGGTCGTCGCCGAACGAGCCGTTCCGGCACACCCACACGCCGTTGATGGCGACGTTGAGGTGGTCGGGCTCGAACACCGCGTCGGTGGTGCCGACGGCCGACAGCACCCGCCCCCAGTTGGGGTCCTCGCCGTGGATGGCGCACTTGAGCAGGTTGTTGCGGGCGACGGAGCGGCCGACCGTGACCGCGTCGTCCTCGGAGGCGGCGCCGACGACCTCGATCGCGATGGCCTTGGACGCGCCCTCGGCGTCCACGAGGAGCTGCCGGGTGAGGTCGCCGCACACCTCGGTGAGCAGCGCGGTGAACTCCTCCTCGTCCGGGACGACCTCGGCGGCGCCGGAGGCGAGCAGCAGCACGGTGTCGTTGGTGGACATGCACCCGTCGGCGTCGAGCCGGTCGAGGGTGACGCCGGTGGCAGCGCGCAGCGCCCGGTCCAGCGCGTCGGCGGGCAGGTCGGCGTCGGTGGTGACGACGCACAGCATGGTGGCCAGGGACGGGGCAAGCATGCCCGCGCCCTTGGCCATCGCGCCGATCATGTAGCCGCCGGCGCCCTGCCGGAAGGAGATCTTGGCGACGGTGTCGGTGGTGCGGATGGCGTCGGCGGCGGCGAGCCCGCCGTCTCCGCGCGACAGCTCGGCGGCGGCCTTGTCGACGCCGGTCAGCAGCAGGTCCATGGGCAGCCGCTCGCCGATCAGCCCGGTGGAGCAGACGGCGATCTCGCCCGCCGAGTCGTCCAGCACCTCGGCGGCCTTCTCGGCGGTGGCGTGGGTGTCCTGGAAGCCGGCGGCGCCGGTGCAGGCGTTGGCGCCGCCCGCGTTCAGCACGACGGCGCGGACGCGGGCGCCCTTGAGGACCTGCTCGGACCACAGCACGGGCGCGGCCCGCACGCGGTTGCGGGTGAAGACGCCGGCGGCCGCGCGGGACGGCCCGTCGTTGACGACGAGGGCCAGGTCGCGGTTGCCGCTGTCCTTCAGCCCGGCGACGACGCCGGCGGCGCGGAAACCCCGGGGGGCGGTGACGCTCAAGGGGACACTCCGATCGTGGTCAGGCCGAGTTCTTCCGGGAGGCCGAGGGCGAGGTTGGCGCTCTGCACCGCGCCGCCCGCGGTGCCCTTGGTGAGGTTGTCGATGGCGGCGACCACGACGACGCGTCCGGCCGCCTCGTCCAGCGCGACCTGCACGAGGACGGTGTTCGCGCCGAGGGTCATGGACGTGGCGGGCCACTGCCCCTCGAGCAGCAGCCCGAGGAACGGCTCGCCCGCGTACGCCTCCTCGTAGGCGGCGCGCAGCGAGGCGGCGGTGACGCCGGGACGCGCCTTCGCGGTGCAGGTGGCGAGGATTCCGCGGCTCATCGGCACGAGCGTGGGGGTGAAGGAGACCGAGACGGGTTCCCCCGCCGCCGCGCTGAGGTTCTGGATCATCTCGGGCGTATGCCTATGCGTGCCGCCGACGGCGTAGGCGGACACCGAGCCCATCACCTCGCTGCCCAGCAGGTGCGGTTTGAGGGCCCGTCCCGCGCCGGAGGTCCCCGACGCCGCCACCACGACGACGTCGGGTTCGGCGAGGCCCGCGACGAGCGCGGGGAACATCGCGAGGGAGACCGCCGTCGGGTAGCAGCCGGGGACCGCGACGCGCCTCGCGGAGCGCAGCGCGTCCCGGTGGCCGGGCAGTTCGGGCAGGCCGTAGGGCCAGGTGCCCGCGTGCGGGGTGCCGTAGAACCGCTCCCAGTCGGCGGGGTCGGCGAGGCGGTGGTCGGCGCCGCAGTCGATGACCAGGACGTCCTCGCCCAGCTGCTCGGCGAGCGGCCCGGACCGGCCGTGGGGCAGCGCCAGGAACACCACGTCGTGGCCGGACAGCGTGCCGGGGGTCGTCTCCTCCAGGACGCGTCCGGCGAGGGATCGCAGGTGGGGCTGGTGCGCGCCGAGCTCGGCGCCCGCGTTGGAGCCCGCCGTGAGCGCGCCGATCTCGAACTCTGGATGCCCCGCGAGGATGCGCAGCACCTCGCCGCCCGCGTAACCGCTGGCGCCGGCGACCGCCGTCCGGATTCCCATGTCCACTCTGCCCTTCTCCGACGTCAAGCAAGAGTATGCATGAGGCTGGATGCCTATTCAACGACGGGTTACGTCATTCACACCGCTGAGACAAGCGCCACAGTCAGAAGTGCTTAGGCCTCTAATGATTTGCTATCTAAACATCAGAGGTCTAACATCGCTCGCATGGAGAACCCCGGCCTCGACGACCTCAAGGCGTTCGGCCCCGTGGAGGAGTGGCCGATCGGGCGGCTCTTCGGCGCCGCGACACGGCTGTCGGGCCCGATCGTGTGGCGCATCATCGAGCGGCACGGCATCAGCCCGGCGGGCTTCTTCCTGCTCCGCCTGCTCATCGTCGAGGACGGCCTGCGCCCCGGCGAGGTCGCCAAGCGCCTGATGGTCACCCCCGCCACGGTGACCTCGGTCGTCGACACGCTGGAGCGCAACGGGCACGTGCGGCGCGAGCGCTCCTACCGGGACCGGCGCGGCGTGATGCTGCTCATCACCGACTCCGGCCGGCGGTTCCTGGCCGAGAAGTCCGGTCCCATCGGCCGCGATCTGTCCCGCCTCTACGACGTCGTCGGCGAGGACGACGAGGCGGCCGTCCGCCGGTTCCTGCTCAAGTTGATCCACAAATTCGAGAACTACTCCCCCGACGAGGAAGCGAAGGGAGACGGCGCGTGACCAATCCCCCCGAAACCGCCGTTCGCACGGTCGACCTGAGGAAGACCTACCCCGCGTCCGGCCCGCGGCCCGCGGTGCCCGCCGTCCAGGGCATCGACCTGGACGTCCCGCGCGGCGAGTTCTTCGGCCTGCTCGGCCCGAACGGCGCGGGCAAGTCGACCACCATCGGCATGCTCACCACGCTCGTCGTCCCGACCGGCGGCACAGCTAGCGTCTCCGGCCTGGACGTGGTCAGGGACGCCGTCGAGATCAAGCGCCGTATCGGCGTCGTCTCGCAGAACAACACCCTCGACAGCGACCTCACCGTCGCCGAGAACCTGGAGTTCCGCGGCCGGTACTTCGGGCTCGGCGCGCGGGACGCCCGCAAGCGCGCCGCCGAACTGCTGGAGCTGTTCGGGCTGACCGAGCAGCGCGGCGGCAACCCGTTCGAGATCTCCGGCGGGCAGGCCAAGCGGGTGATGATCTGCCGTGCCCTCATGCACGGCCCCGAGGTGCTGTTCCTGGACGAGCCGACCGCCGGGCTCGACCCGCAGACCCGCACCAACCTCTGGGAGGTGCTGCGGGGGCTCCAGAGGGGCGGCCAGACGATCCTGCTCACGACCCACTACATGGAGGAGGCCGAGGCGCTCTGCGACCGGGTCGCGGTCGTCGACCACGGCAGGATCCTCGCCAGCGGCACGGTGGACCAGCTGAAGTCCAGCGCCGGCGCGGACACGGTCATCACCGTGGCCTACGACTCCCCCGCCCCCGACGGGGTCAAGGCCCTCGGCGACAGGGAGGGCATCAGCAAGGTCGAGATCAACGACGGCCAGGTGCGCGTGTTCGCCGCCGAGCCCGACGGCATCCTCGGCGAGCTCGTGGAGATCGGGTCCGTGGCCGGCGTCGGAGTCACCGACGCCAGCCAGCTGCGTCCCAGTCTGGAGACCGTCTTCCTCGCCCTCACCGGAAGGGACTACCGCGATTGACCTCGCCCCTGCCGAAGCAACGGGCTTCAACCCTCGCGAGTCGAGCTTTCTGCTTCCCAGACGGCAGCCGACCCGAATGAACGGCGAGGGGCAGAGTGCTGCCCGTCGGTCTTACACCGGCTCCACAGACCTCACATCCCGCCAGCCCGGCGGTAGACCCGGTCGGTTTGGTTCTCACCGACCAAGCGTCACCACGAGTATCACTCCTGCCACGATTCGTGGCCGCGATGGAGGCAAGCAATGAGCACCACCGTTCTGGCACCGCCGCCGCCGGCGCGGGCCACCGTCCCCCGCACGTTCGCCGCGATGATGGCGCGCGAGGCGCGGGTCATGCGCAAGAACTTCCTGGCGACGTTCCTCCGGGTGCTGGTGCAGCCGGTCATGTTCGTGTTCGTGTTCGCCTACGTGCTGCCGAAGCTCGGCGGCGGGGCCATGGCGGGAGGGCCGGGCGGGCCGACGTTCTCCACCATCCTGCTCCCCGGGCTCGTCGGCTCGTCGATCATCATGCAGGCGATGATGGCGGTGATCTTCCCGCTGATGATGGAGCTGACCTGGCAGAAATCGATCACCGACCGGGCGCTGGCGCCGGTGCCGGTGCCGCTGCTGGCCGTCCAGAAGATCATCGCGGCGGCGACGCAGGGCCTGATCGGCGGGCTGCTGGTGTTCCCCGCGGTGCTGTTCATCCACGCCGACGGCCAGTCGCCCGAGGTGCACGTGGACAACTGGCCGGTGCTGATCGCGGTGATGGTGGTCGGGGCGCTGATGTCGGCGTCCGGCGGGCTGCTGCTCGGGACCCTGATGAACCCGCAGAAGGTCCAGATGCTGTTCGCGATGGTCCTGCTGCCGATGACGATGCTCGGCTGCGTCTACTACCCCTGGTCGGCGCTGGACAACATCCGCTGGCTGCAGATCCTCAGCCTGTTCAACCCGCTGGTGTACGTGAGCGAGGGGCTGCGCAGCGCGCTCACGCCCGAGATCCCGCACATGCCGGTGTGGGCGTTCATGCTCGCCATCGTCGGCGGGACGGTCCTGCTGACGTGGGCGGCGACCCGCACCTTCACCAAGCGCGTGCTGACCTGACCTGAACCGCGGCGGCCCCGTGCGGAGACCTCTCCGCACGGGGCCGCCGCGCCGGCGCCGCTGGTCCGCGCTACATCGGTTCGGCCTCGGTGAGGCCGCACGACCGGTCCATGCGCAGCCAGCGGGTGATGCCGAGGGTGCGCAGGAACGGCACGTCGTGGCTGACCACGATCAGCGCCCCCTCGTAGGCGGCGAGCGCCTGCCCGAGCTGCGCGGCGCTGGCCATGTCGAGGTTGTTCGTCGGCTCGTCCAGCAGGAGCAGCTGCGGGGCCGGCTCGGCGAGCAGCAGCGACGCCAGCACGGCGCGGAACCGCTCGCCGCCCGACAGGGTCCCGGCCGGCTGGTCGGCCCGCGCTCCGCGGAACAGGAACCGCGCCAGGCCCGCCCGGATGCGCGCGGGCGGAGCCGACGGCGCCTGAGCCCGGACGTTCTCGGCGACGCTGAGGCCCTCGTCGAGGACGTCCAGCCGCTGCGGCAGGTACCGGACGCCGTCCACACCGATCTTCACGGCCGTGCCCTCGGGGACCCGGTCGCCCACGAGCGCCCGCAGGAACGTGGTCTTACCCGAGCCGTTGGGCCCGACCAGGGCGATCCGTTCCGGCCCCCGGACGATCAGCTCGCCCAGCGTGCCGGGTTCCGGGTCGGGGGCGGCGAGCCCCGTCACGGTCAGCACCGTCCGCCCCGCCGGGACGCGGGTGGCGGGCAGTTCGACGCGGATCTCGGCGTCCTCGCGGACGGCCCCCTCGGCCTCGGTGAGCCGCGTGCGGGCGTCGGCGAGCCTCTCCTCGTGCATGATGCGGTGCTTGCCGGCCGAGACCTGGGCCTGCCGCTTGCGCTCGCCCATAATGATCTTCGGCTCGCGCTTGTTCTCCTGCATCTTGTTGCCGTAGCGCTTGCGGCGGGCCAGCTTGACCTGGGCCTCCTCCAGCTCCCGCTTCTGCCGCCGCAGGTCGGTCTCGGCGGCCCTGACGGTCCGCTCCGCGGCCTCCCGCTCCACCGCGAGCAGGTCCTCGTACGCCGACAGGTTGCCGCCGAAGGACCGGACGGCGCCCTCGCGCAGGTCGGCGATCTCGTCGACCCGGTCGAGCAGCTCACGGTCGTGGCTGACGACGACGAGCACGCCCGTCCAGGACGCCACCGCCTCGTACAGGCGGTGCCGCGCGTCCAGGTCCAGGTTGTTGGTCGGCTCGTCGAGCAGCAGGACGTCCGGCCCCGCCAGGAAACGCGCGGCCAGCCCGACCATCACGGCCTCGCCGCCCGACAGCGTCGGGACCGTGCGGTCCAGCCCGAGGTGCCCGAGGCCGAGCCGGTCGAGCTCGGCGGCGGCGCGCTCCTCGACGTCCCAGTCATCCCCGACGGCGGCGAAGTTCTCCTCGGTGGCCTCGCCGCGCTCGATGGCGTGCAGGGCCGCGCGGGTCGCGGTGATGCCGAGCAGGTCCGACACCGTGGCGGCGTCGTCGAGGACGAGGTTCTGCGGCAGGTAGCCGACCTCCCCGTCGACGCTGACGGTGCCCGAACCCGCGCGCAGCTCGCCGGCGATGATCTTCAGCAGGGTCGACTTCCCGGACCCGTTGACGCCGATCAGGCCGGTCCTGCCGGCACCGAACGCGACGTCCAGCCCGTCCAGCACGACCGTGCCGTCCTCCCACGCGAACGACAGATCCGAGCACACGATGGCAAATGACATTGGGCCGCCTCCATGGTGGTGAGAAAGATGCGTGACGCATGGAGACACCGCGGAGCGCGCGACGCGCCGGCGGGCATGAGAAAGCCCGGCGGGTAAGAGTCCGCACTGAGGTCACGTGCGCGGGCCGGAGAACGGCCACTGCGCGGTGTCGGACCTCAGATCCTCAATGGACTCCCCTACCGGGCGGCGATGTGACGCGGTCGAGAATACCCGACGACCTATCGCAACACAAGTAGCGTTAGGAATCGGCCCGTCCACCGTGGCCGGGACGCGCGCGTGCCCCGGACCCCTCGCGGGGATCCGGGGCACGCCCGCATACCGTCAGGCGCCGCGCAGGACGGCTCCGGTCCGCTCGGACGCGGCGGCCACGGCGGAGTCGCGGGCCTGCGACGCCTCCTCGGCCGTGAGCGTCCGGTCCGGGGCGCGGAACCGCAGCGAGTACGCCAGCGACTTGCGTCCCTCGCCCACCTGCTCGCCCGTGTAGACGTCGAACAGCCGGATCGCCTCCAGGAGCCCGCCCGCGCCTTCGCGCAGGGCCGCCTCGACCTCCGCGGCCGGGACGCCGGAGTCCACGACCAGCGCGACGTCCTGCACCGCGACCGGGTACGACGACACGTGCGGCGCGCGGACGCTCACCGGCTCGCCCAGGCGGCGCAGCTCCAGCTCCATCGCGCACGACCGCGCGGGCAGCCCGTACGCCTTCGTGACGCGCGGGTGCAGCTCGCCGGCGTGCCCGACCAGGGTGTCGCCCACGTACAGCGCGGCGCAGCGGCCCGGATGCCAGGGCGCGTGCTGGTCGGCCTTCACCGTCAGCTCGACGCCGACCTCGCGGGCCACCGTGCGGGCGGCCTCGACCGCGTCGGCCCACAGCGCCGGACGGCCCTCGCCCCACCAGCCCGACGGCTCGCGGTCGCCCGCCAGCACGGCCGCGACCCGGTACGGCTGGTCCGGCAGCGCGGCCTCCAGCGCGGCGACCTCCTCGGCCGTCGGGCCGCGGTCCACGGCGAGCCGCGGCGCCCGCTCCGGTGCGTCCGGGCGCGGCCGGAACACCATGCCGACCTCGAACAGCGCGACGTCGCCGAAGCCGCGTCCCACGTTGAGCGCGAGCGCCTTGAGCAGGCCCGGCAGCAGCGTGGTGCGCAGCAGCGGCTCCTCCTCCGACATCGGGTTCGCGAGCCGCAGCGTCCGCCGCCGCGCGTCGTCCTCGGGGAGCTGGAGGCCGTCCAGGTCCTTGTCGGCGACGAACGGGAAGGCGAGCGCCTCCACGTACCCGGCGCCGGCGAGCGCGCGGCCGACCCGGCGGCGCAGCCGCTGCTCGGCGGTCAGGCCCTTGCCCGCCGCCGGACGCGGCGCCCGGGCCGGGATGTTCTCGTACCCCTCCAGGCGGAGGACCTCCTCGGCGAGGTCGTTGGGCGCGGTGAGGTCGGGGCGCCAGGACGGCGGCGTCACCGTCAGCACGTCGTCGCCGGTCACCGTGCAGCCGACCTGCTCCAGGCGCCGGACGACCGTGTCCCTGCCGTAGACCACGCCCGCGACCCGGTCGGGATGCCCCGCGGGCATCGTCACCACGGCCCGCTCCACCGGCGCCTCTGCGTGCGTGACGCCGGGCACGATCTTCGCGCCGCCCAGCTCGGCGAGCATCCGCACCGCCCGGTACGAGGCGTACAGCGGAAGCTCGCGGTCGACGCCGCGCTCGAACCGGTGGGACGCCTCGCTGTGCAGCCGGTGCCGGCGGCTCATCCGCGCGGTCCCCATGGCGTCGAAGTGCGCGGCCTCGACGACCATGTCGCTCGACCGCTCGTCGATCTCGGTGGCGAGCCCGCCCATCGTGCCGGCCATCGAGATCGGCCCCGACGCGTCGGTGATGAGGATGTCGTCGGGGTCGAGGGTCCGCTTGACGTGGTCCAGCGTCTCCAGCCGCTCGCCGGGCTCGGCGCGCCGCACGACGATCGGGCCGGTCAGCTTGTTCCGGTCGAACGCGTGCAGCGGCTGCCCGAGCTCCAGCATCAGGTAGTTGGTGATGTCGACCGCCAGCGACACCGGCCGCATCCCCGCGCGGTGCAGGCGCACCTGCATCCACATCGGGGTCCGCGCGTCCGGGTCGAAGCCGCTCACCTCGCGCAGGACGAACCGGTCGCACACCGCCGGGTCGCCGATGCTCGCCGGGTAGCTCGGGCCCTCGTCCCCTTCCGGCAGCGCCACGTCCGCCGGGTCCCTGAACGGGACGCCGTAGGCGATGGCGGCCTCGCGGGCGATGCCGCGGATGGACAGGGCGTAGCCGCGGTCGGGCGTCACGGCGATGTCGAGGACGTCGTCGCGCAGCCCGAGCATCTCGATCGCGTCCGCGCCGACGGGGGCGTCCGGCGGCAGGACGAGGATGCCGCCGTGGTCGTCGCCGATCCCGAGCTCGGTCACCGAGCAGATCATGCCCGCCGACATCCGGCCGTAGGTCTTGCGGGCGCCGATCTCGAACCCGCCGGGCAGCACGCCGCCCGGAAGGACGACCACGACGCGGTCGCCGACCGCGAAGTTGCTGGCGCCGCAGACGATGCTCTGCGGCTCCCCCGTGCCGTTGGCGTCGCCGACGTTCACCTGGCAGTGGCGGATCGGCTTCTTGAAGCCGGTCAGCTCCTCGATCTCCAGGACCTCGCCGACCACCAGGGGGCCGGCGATGTCGGCGCCGGCCGACTCGACCGTCTCGACCTCCAGGCCCGCGGCGATCAGCTCGGCGGCCAGCGCGCGGCCCGTGACGTCGGCCGGGAGCTCGACGTACTCGCGCAGCCAGGAAAGCGGGGCCCGCATCAGATCTCCGTCCCGAACGGGAGGGTGAACCGGACGTCGCCCTCCACCATGTCGTACATGTCTTCCACACCGTGCCGGAACATCAGCGTCCGCTCGACGCCCAGCCCGAACGCCCAGCCGCTGTAGCGGTCGGGGTCGACCCCGCAGGCCACCAGCACCCGCGGGTTGACCATGCCGCAGCCGCCGAGCTCGATCCAGCCCTCCGAACCGCAGGTGCGGCACGGGTCGCCGCCCGGCTCCGCGGACGCGCCCCGGCACACGAAGCACTGCATGTCCACCTCGGCGGACGGCTCGGTGAACGGGAAGTACGACGGCCTGAACCGCGTCCTCAGCCCCTCGCCGAACATGCCGGAGACGAACGCGTCGATGCCGCCCCGCAGGTCGGCCATCGTCAGCCCCTCGTCGACCGCCAGGCCCTCCAGCTGGTGGAACACCGGGCTGTGCGTGGCGTCCAGCTCGTCGGTGCGGAACGTGCGGCCGGGCGCCACCACGTACACCGGCAGCGGCCGCGACAGCAGCGACCGGATCTGCATCGGCGAGGTGTGGGTGCGCATCACCAGCCCGGAGTCCTCCGACTCGACGAAGAAGGTGTCCTGCATGGTGCGGGCAGGGTGGTCGGGCAGGAAGTTCAGGGCGTCGAAGTTGAACCACTCCGCCTCGACCTCGGGCCCCTCGGAGACCTCGAAGCCCATCGAGACGAAGACGTCGGCCATCCGCTCCTGCAACGTGGTCAGCGGGTGGCGGGCTCCGCGCGGCGCGCGGTCCCACGGGAGGGTGACGTCGACGGTCTCCTCGACGAGGACGCGGCGGTCGCGCTCGTCCTCCAGCTCCGCCTGGCGCTCCTTGAGCGCTTTCGCCACCGCGCCCCGGGCCGCGCCGATGCGCTTTCCGGCCTCGGCGCGGGCCGCGGGCGGCAGCGCGCCGATCTCGCGGTTGGCCAGGGCCAGCGGCGAACGGTCGCCGGCGTGCGCCAGCCGGACCTGCTTCAGGGCGTCGAGGTCGGCGGCCGCGGCGATCGCAGCGAGCGCCTCGGCGCGGGCCCGCTCCAGCTCCTCGGGCTGCAGCGCGGACACCTCGACGGGGTCATAGGAATTGTTGGGTGCAGACATGTGGTGTGATCGACTCCGGTCGGCGTGGGACGCCCGCAGTCTAGTGCGCGGGCGGAGAACATCCGGAAAGCGTGCGCGTGACGCGCTGGCCCGACCAGGGGCCCGTTGCCGTGCCGCCGCGTGGACCGCGGTTCAGCCGGCGTAGTCGGGGGCCCCTGCGGGCACGGTAAATCGGAACTCGGCGCCGCCGCCGGGCGCCCGCCGCACAGTGATCACACCGCCGTGCGCCTCGACCAGCCCCTTGACGATGTAGAGCCCGAGCCCGGTACCGCCGCGGCGGCTGCCGCCGGGGCCGCGCCAGAACTGCCGGAAGACGCGCTGGACGGCCTCGGGCGGAATGCCCTCGCCCTCGTCGCGCACCGACACGGCCGCCCCCTCCTTATGCGCGTCCGGCTCCACCACAATGGTGACAGTACCCGCTCCGTGGCGCACCGCGTTTTCGACGAGGTTGCCGAGGATCTGATCCACCTTGTCGGGATCGAGCCACATCTCGGGCAGCTCGCCGCGCGTCTCGAAGCGGAAGCGGTCCTCCGGCTCCCCGGCCGCGACGCGGCCCGCGATGACCTTGCGGACCTCCTCGGGCAGGTCGACGACCTGGCGGCGCATCTCCAGCCGGCCCGACTCGATGCGGGACACGTCCAGCAGCTCGGTGATCAGCCGGGTGACCCGGTCGGCGTCGGCGTTGACGGTCTCCAGCATCACCCGCTTCTGGTCGTCGTTGAAGCGGTGCCACTTGGCCAGCAGCGTCGCGGTGAACCCCTTGACGCTGGTGAGCGGTGAGCGCAGCTCGTGGGCGACGGTGGAGACGAGGTCGGCGCGGTCGCGCTCCTGCCGGGCGCGGTGCAGGGCGTCGCGCAGGCACACGGTGAACCGTTCCACGCGGCGTTCGGCGTCGCGCCGGTACGCCGCGGTCACCAGCACCTCGGTACCGCCGGGAAGGAACAGCACCCGCTCGGGATGGCGGGTCCGCGTGGACAGGCCGTCGTAGGGGGCCAGGCACTTCCACCAGTCACGGCCCTCGGCGTCGTGCAGCGGCAGGACGTCGCGGAAGTCGCGGCCCACGGCCGACCCCACGGGGATCCCCGTGATCCGCGCGGCGGCGGCGTTGAACACGATCACGCGGGCGTCCCGGCCGGCGACCATCAGCCCGTCGGGCAGGTCGTCCGGGCGGCCCTCCTCGGGGCCCGGCCCGGACCCCGCCTCGGGTCCGCGCGCGGCCACGAGAGGGGACTCCTCTCCGCCCACAGCGGCCTCCAGAACACCGATGGGGAACGCGGCCTGTCGGAAAGAGACTCTAGCCGGAGTCGGGCCCCTAACGGGACCCGGAAACCGCCTCGCGGCAAGGCATGTGTAGCCTCCGTGCAGGGTGTCGCCGTCTTCCGCGGAGGGCCGGAACAGCGGTTCGCGCCCTTATCCGGACCTCGTGGGCGAGTCCTGGGCGGACAGCGCGGCCTCGACATCGCGGTGGATCGCGAACAGCCGGTGCAGGCCAGTGATCATCAGTAGCCGCAGCTGGGCGGGCCGCACCCCGGCGAGCGCGATCTCGCCGCCGTCGGCGGAGATCTGGTTGTGCGCGGCGACCAGCGCCCCGAGCCCGGCCGCGTCGCAGAACGGAACGGCGGTGAAGTCGGCCACCAGACGGCGCGGCCCCGCGCCGGGCAGCCGCCCGTGCATCTCGACGAGCCGGTCGCGCAGCGGCCCGGCGGTGCGCAGGTCGATCTCCCCGGCCACCGCGACGACGGCCGTGCGGGCCCCGACCCTGGTGGTCTCGATGCGCAGCCCGTCGCCGGCGTGCGCGCAGGAGACGTCGGGGGCGGCCCCCGAAAAGGCGTCCGGGACGGCGGAGGCCCGGACCGCACCGGCCCGGCACCGCACCTCCGGGGGGCGTCGGCCCGCCCTTCCGGCCCGCCTGCTCTCCTCGGTCATCACGCTCGCCCCCACTCTGTGCGGCCTCGTCGCCGCCCTGGTCAACCCACTGATCAACACGTTAGGCGCGGTACCGCGACGGCGTGATCCCCCGCCGGTCGCGGTTCCCGCTCCTACCCGCGGACGAGCCCCGCGCGGCGGCAGGCCCCCCTGCCCCGCGTCCACGTGGGGACCATCTTCCCAGCTCACCCGTCACGGGGCGGCGCCAATGGCGACCGCATGCGGCCATTCGATCACGGAATGCAGTGAAAACACCGGGACCGCGCCGCGCCTCACGTACCGCTCGGGCGCTCTCCCTGGGAGCCGCGCTGCGCCCGGGCCGACGCATAGAGGCATACGGCGGCGGCCGTCGCCAGGTTCAGGCTCTCGGCCCGCCCGTAGATGGGCACGCGGACGACCTCGTCCACATGCCGCAGGATCTCCTCGGGCAGCCCCCACGCCTCGTTCCCGAACACCCAGGCGGTGGGGCGCGCGAGCACGCCCTCGTCGATCGCCTCGTCGAGGGTGCGGTCGCCCGCGCCGTCGGCGGCGAGGACGGTCAGCCCCGCGCCCTTCAGCTCCGGGATCAGCGCGTCGAACCGGGGGCCGACGACGACCGGCAGGTGGAACAGGCTGCCCGCGGAGGCGCGGACGCACTTGCCGTTGTAAGGGTCGACGGACGCGTCGGTGAACACGACCGTCTCCGAGCCCGCCGCGTCGGCGGTGCGCAGGACGGTTCCCGCGTTGCCTGGGTCGCGGACGTGCGCCAGCACGGTCACCAGCCGTGGACCGTTCTCCAGCGCCCGGTCCAGCGGGACGTCGACGAACTCGCAGACCGCCAGCAGCCCCTGCGGGGTGACGGTCTGGGCCAGTTCGGCCATGATCTCGCCGCTGACGCGCAGCACCGGCGCGCCGGCGCGCTCGGCGGCGAGCACCAGCTCCGGGTGGCGAGCCTCCGCCTCGGCCGTGGTGAACAGCTCGGCGAGGCCGCCGGGGATCTGCAGCGCCTCCCGCACCGCCTGCGGCCCCTCGGCGAGGAACCGGTTCTCGCGGCGCCGGAAGGCGCGCTTGGCGAGCCGACGAGCGGCCTTCACCCGTGGTGATCGGAGAGAGGTCAGCTCGCGGCCCGCCATGTCGCTGTGATCGCCCGTGTGCCGGTCACCCGGCTCAGGCCGCCTCCGAACCCTCGGCCGGCAGCGCGTCCTTGGCGATCTTCACCAGGGCGGCGAAAGCCGGGGCGTCGTTGACGGCGAGCTCGGCGAGCATGCGCCGGTCGACCTCGACCTCGGCGGCCTTGAGGCCCTGGATGAACCGGTTGTAGGTGATGCCGTTGGCGCGGGCCGCGGCGTTGATCCGCTGGATCCACAGCCGGCGGAACTGGCCCTTGCGGTCCTTGCGGTCCCGGAAGGCGTAGGTCATCGAGTGGAGCTGCTGCTCCTTGGCCTTGCGGTACAGGCGCGAACGCTGCCCGCGGTAGCCGCTCGACCGCTCCAGGACGACCCGACGCTTCTTGGCGGCGTTGACCGCCCGCTTCACGCGTGCCACGTGCTGACTCCTTCGTGGGGGCCGGGGCCGTGCTGGCCTCGGCCGGTCGGCGATGTTCCTGGTCGAGTGCTACTTGCGCAGCAGCTTCTTGATGTTCTTGGCGTCGGCGTCGGCCACCACGGCGGGGCCGGACAGCCGGCGCGTCCGCTTGGTCGGCTTGTGCTCGAGCAGGTGGTTCTTGTTGGCGCGGCGGCGCATCACCTTGCCGGAGCCGGTCAGCTTGAAGCGCTTCTTGGCACCGCTGTGGGTCTTGGTCTTCGGCATGGTCGCCGTCGTCTCCCTCTTTCCGGCCTCCGTGCCCACCGGCACGGAGGCGCGCCTGATCGGCGCACCGCACGGCGATCCGTGGACGCGCCAGGTCAGGCTTCAATGTACGTACGCCGCGAACTTCGCTCAGCCGCGAGATCGCGATGGGGACCGCCGCGAGGCCGGTCCCGGAACGGCCGTCAGACGGTCGTCTCCGACTCCTGCCCGCGGGCCGTCTTCTTCTTGTGCGGACCGAGCACCATGATCATGTTTCGGCCGTCCTGCTTGGGCCGCGACTCGACGAAGCCGAGCTCCTCGACATCGTCGGCGAGCCGCTGCAGCAGCCGGAAACCGAGCTCGGGACGGGACTGCTCACGACCACGGAACATGATCGTGACCTTCACCTTGTCCCCGGCCTTCAGGAACCGCACCACGTGACCCTTCTTGGTCTCGTAGTCGTGCGGGTCGATCTTCGGGCGGAGCTTGATCTCCTTGATGACCGTGTGCGCCTGGTTCTTCCGCGCCTCACGCGCCTTCATCGCGGACTCGTACTTGAACTTGCCGTAGTCCATGAGCTTCGCGACGGGCGGACGCGCGGTGGGCGCCACCTCGACGAGGTCGAGGTCCGACTCACGCGCGAGTTCAAGGGCCTTGGCGATGGGCACGATGCCCACCTGTTCGCCGTTCGGGCCGACGAGCCGGACCTCGGGCACGCGAATGCGGTCGTTGATACGCGGTTCGGCGCTGATGGGACCTCCTAGGGGCCGTTCTCAGGTTCATTGGACCGGTCGTACCCCGAGGCTTCCACGAGAAAAGCCCCGCACGACTCACGCACGGGGCCACCTTCGGTCTCCCGGGACGGACATGCCGCCCGGGAACGACGACGGGACGGGCTGAACGCCCGTTCGCCGGACCGAGACCCACCGGCCTTTCAGCCGGTCAGGTGGGAGGTGGCCTCCGCTTGAGCGCCCGGCACGCGCCACCGTATGGTCGCGCGCACAAGGCCGGTCGACCACCAAGAATACCACCCGGTGGGACCGGGTGCGTCATGCCGGACGATCATTCGCCGCATACCGGACGAGAGCCCGGATGAGGGTACGCCGTCCAATACAACAGGCCGCGACGCGGTGTGATTCCCGGTGCCCTCGTGCCCCCGGAGGAGTGAGATTGTTCTGGCCGGGCGGGCGTCTCGGCGGGCGGGCCGCCGATTGTTACGGTGGAGCCGAGACGGCCCGGTGGGGCCGGCACCAGGGAGGACTCCCGCGATGCCCTCGGTCGACGCCGGCGCAGCCGGCCCGCTCACCGCCGCGCCGCCGGCCCGGCTCCAGTTCGCACAGAAGGCCTTCATCGTCTCGGGCGGGCGGCTGCTGCTCGTCCGCAAGGCCGCCTCCGACCCGTTCCACCCCGGCTGCTGGGAGGTGCCCGGCGGGCGGCTGGAGGAGGAGGCCGACCTCGATCTCGACGACCACATCCGCCGCGAGGTCTGGGAGGAGGTCGGGCTGAAGATCGACCCGGGACCGCCGTTCCATCTGTGGCAGTGGTTCATGCCCGACCGCGAGACTCCCGGCGGGCAGATCCGGGTGGTCGCGGCCGCGCGCCGCTGCCGGCCCGTGACCCTGGACGCGACCCTGGAGAACCAGGACGTCAGCGACCACCTGGACCGGTGCGCCTGGGTGCCGCTCCGCGAGCTCGGCGGGTACGACCTCATTCCGAGCCTGCGCCCGGTGATGCGGGCCTTCCTGGTCCCCGTCGGCTGACCGGGTGATGGCGCCGTTCCGATCGCCCCTCGAATGGCCGGGCCTCGACGGCGCCGCCGAGCGCCGCTTCTCGCTCTTCGTCATCGGGGACGCGGGGGTCGAGGTGCGCGCGAGCCTGCCGGGCGTCCGCTTCGCCGAACTCGACGCCGACCGGCTCTGCTACGCGCCCGCCCGGGTGCTGACCGCGGGGACGGCGGTCAACCTCGCCCGCTGCGCGGTGCGCTACTTCCGCCGGGTCGGCGTGCTGGCCAAGGTCGGCGACGACGACTACACGGAGGCGATCCGCCGCGAACTGCACCGGATCGGCGCGGCCCACCGCCTGGTCGTCGAGCCCGGCGTCCCGAACGGCGTGTCGGTCATGCTGCGCGCCGGCGCCGCGGACGGCGGCGGGCCCGGCGTCCGGCTGCTGGTCGTCCAGGACGAGCCGCCCGCCCGGCGGCTCTCCGCGGCGGACGTGCGCGCGGCGGCGGCCGGGATCGAGGACGCCGACGTGCTCGCCGTCGACGGATACTCGCTGCTGGCCCCCGGCTCCCGGGAGGCGCTCCACGAGGCGGTGCGCACGGCCCGCGCGGCGGGCACGCGGGTGGCGTTCGACGTCGTCCCCCACGACATCGACGCGCGGCTCCCGGCGTCCTGCGTGCTGCCGGTCCTGCGCCGGGCGGACCTCGTCGTCTCCGAGGCGCACACCCTCGCGCGCCTGCTCGGGCACCCTCCGCCCGAAGGCGGCCGGGAACCCCGGGATCTGCTGCCGGTCCTCGACCGCGCCGTTCCCGGCGCTCCCCTGTGGCTGCTGCGGTTCGGCCCGACCTCCCTCGAACGGGTGCTCGTCCACCAGCGGGGACGGCCGCCGGTGGCGTACTCCACCGGCTACGACCCTGGGGCGGCGCGGGCGGGGTACGGGGACCGGCTGACCTCGTGCGAGCTCTACTGGTGGCTGTCGGGAGGCTGACCCGTGCCCGGCGAAGAGGCCGCCGCCCGCATCGCCCGCAGCGTGCGCAGGAAACGCCGCCTGCTCGCGGGCAGCCCGAAGCTCTCCTGCCAGCGCCAGGTCCGGCCCGGGCCGGCCGCCGCCACGGCCCAGCGCAGGAACTGGCTCCGCACGCCGTCGCCCGCGTGGACGGTCGCGACGCCGTCCTCCTCGATCAGCAGGTAGGAGCGGCCGGCGCGGTAGCAGTCCCGGAGGGCCGCGTGGTCCGCCGGAACGCCGGGGCGCCCCTCCCGCTCCACGATCGCCCGCACGCCCGTCGTGCCGGGGACGAAATGCCAGTGCGCGTGGTCGATGCACGCGCCGCCGCCCTGGGAGCTCGCCGGTCCGTGCTCGAACAGCAGCAGCCCACCGGACCCGTACGCCTCCAGGTAGAGGCGGGCCACGCGGTCGCGCCACCGCAGGGCGCCCTCCCACATCGGCCGGGAGAAGTCCCCGGCGCACTGGTGGTGCTCGCGCGTCACCAGCAGGAGGTGGCCCTCGGCGAGCGGCGCGACGTCCGGGATGAGGAAGAAGTCGCGGTCGCCGGCGATGACGCCCGACTCGCCGGGCAGGCCGACCATGCCGTTGAAGCGGAATCTCAGCGGGGGGCACAGGACGCAGTCGTCGGTCTCGTCCCGGAGGGTCTGTTCGGCCAAGCCACCTCCAGCTTCGCGGAACGCGGGAGCGGTCTGCCTCCAGCGTGCCCGGCGCAGCACCCCGGTGCTCGCTGCGGCGGCGGATACAGACGCGGAACCCGCGAGGTACAAACCCTGGCCCGCCGGGAACAACAAGAGCAGAAGGCCAGAACGTGAACCAGACACCTCCGCTCCCGTCCCCGGCGCCCCCCGCGCCCCGCGCAGTCCGCTCCGCCGCCCGGCGGCGACGCGCGGACGTCCCGGTCATCGACATGGCCGTCCTCGACACCCGGCTGAACGAGTCGCTGGACGTCCTGCGCGACACCTACGCCCCCGCGCTCGGCGCCGGCGGGGGCTGGTACCACGAGCTCGCACGGCCGGAGCCCGGCACCACCGCCACCGCCCTCGGGCTGATGGCGTTCGCCGAGGCGGGGCGGGCGTTCGAGCACTTCGACGACGGCCTGGAACTCCTCGCCGCCCGGCAGACCCGCTCCGACGACCCGCTGCGCGACGGCGGCTGGGCCACCAAGACCAGCCTCGGCATGCCGGTGGTCGAGGCCACCGGCTGGATCGCGCGCTTCCTCGCCCGCGCCCGCTGCGGCCTGCGCGAGGACGCCCCCGACCTGGACCGCGCCTACCGGTGGCTGCTGTACAACCAGAACCCCGACGGCGGCTGGGGCTCGCTGCACGGCTGCCCGTCCCGGGTGTGGCTGACGTGCCTGGCGCTGCGGGCGCTCAGCCAGCTCAACCCCTACGACCCCGCCGTCGACCGCGGCGTGGAGTGGCTGACGGCCGACCGGACCGCGCACCGCCCCGCCTGGGGCCCGACGCAGGCGTCCCGGCCCACCGTCACGCACACCGCGTTCGCGCTGGTGACGCTGGCCGAGGCGCGCCCCGACCTGAGGACCGAGCGGCTGCTGGACGCCTACGACTGGCTGCTGAAGCACCTCGACCCCGACGACGACCACACGTGGATCGAGACCTACGGCGTCTCGCCGCCCACCGCGGCGGAACGCGGCACCGGACCGGAGCCGGTGTGGCGGCTCGCGCTGTGGCACTACGGCCTGCCGATCGCGCTCACCGCGCTGCTGCGGGACCCGCGCGGACCGCACGGGCCGACGGTCGCCCGCGCGTTCCGGACGCTGGTGCGCGGGGAGGTCGCCGACCCGCGCTGGAACGGCTACCCGGGCAGCGGCCGCACGTCGCTGTGGACGCTGTGGTGGAGGCTGGAGACGCTGGTCGCGCTCTCCCGGACCCCCCTCTCCCGGAACGCCGACATCCTGCACTGGCTGCCGGACGCGATGGTCGTGCAGCGCGCCCACGCCCGGGAACGCCCGCTGGCCCATCTGCTCCCGCACCGCCGCCTCGTCGACCCGGTCGGGCTGGCCCAGCGGCACTGGGCGGCGTTCCTGCTGAGCCTGGTGTGCGCGGGCAGCGCGCTCGGCGTCGCCGCGGGCGTGTGGGGCTGGAAGGACTTCTGGCTCAGCGTCATCCTGCCGATCGTCCTCACCAGCATCGACGAATCGGTCAAGCGGCGCCGCGCCCAGCGCGCCCCGCCCTGAGGCGGATCAGGCGCGGCGGGCGAGCTCCGCCTCGCCCGCGGCGCGCATCGCCTCCACCGGCACGTCGTCGCGGCCCGTCATCATGGCCACCTGCCGGACGGCCTGGTGCAGGAGCATCGCGAAGCCGCCCACGACCGTGCCGCCCGCGCGCTCGACGGCCGCCGCGAGCGCCGTCGGCCACGGTGCGTACACGACGTCGAACACGGCCGCGCCGGACTCGGCGACCGGCGCGGCGAACGCGTCGGCGGCCCGCCCGGGCAGCGTCGACACCACGAGCTCCGCCGGGAGGTGCGTCGGCGCCTCGTCGAGCTTCACGACCCGGACCGCGAGCCCGAACCGCTCCCCCACCCCGGCCGCCGCGGCGGCGCGCTCCGGCGTGCGGACCGCCAGGACGGCCTCGCGCGTGCCGAGCCCGGCGAGCGCCGCCAGCGCGGACGCGGCCGTCGCGCCGCCGCCCAGCACCAGCGCCGTGGACGGACCCTTCAGCCCCGCCTCGGCGAGCGCCGTCTCGATGCCGTACACGTCGGTGTTGTCGCCGTGCCGCCGCCCGTCCCGAAGGACGATCGTGTTGGCGCCCCCGACCTTCACCGCGAGGTCCGAGACCGTGTCCACGAGGCCGAGCGCGACGCGCTTGAGCGGCATGGTCAGCGACAGGCCCGCCCACTCGGGGCCGAGCCCGTCCAGCACCGCGGCCAGGCCGTCCTCACCGCACTCGACCGCGTCGTAGGACCAGCCGTCCAGCCCCATCGCCGCGTACGCCGCCCGGTGCAGCACCGGCGACAGCGAATGGGCGACCGGCGACCCGAGCACCGCCGCGCGGCGGCCCGTCCCGCCGGTCACTGGCCCGGGTGCGCCTTCTGCCATGCCCGGAACTCCTTCTCGATCGCCAGCCGCTCCTGCTCCGTCGTGGCGAACTTGGTGACCTTGTTCGTCGGGTCGGTGGCGATGAAGTACAGCCACGTCCCGTCCTCCGGGGCCAGCGCCGCCTCGATCGCGTCCGGGCCCGGATTGGAGATCGGGCCGGGCGGCAGACCCGCGTGCAGGTAGGTGTTGTAGGGCGAGTCGGTCTGCAGGTCCTTCTCGGTGACGGTGAGCCGCCGCTCGTTCAGCGCGTACAGCACCGTCGTGTCGAACTGCAGCTTCATGCCCTTCTCCACCCGGTTGTAGATGACCCGGGAGATCTTCGGCAGGTCGCTGGGCTTGCCGCCCTCGGCCTGGACCAGGCTGGCGAGCGTCATGACCGTGGCCGGGTTCATGTGCGCCTTGCGCGCTTCGGCGACGAGGTCGACGCTGGCGGCCTCCTTGTTGAAGCGCCCCACCATCTCCTTGAGGATCTGCTCCGCCGTGCCGTTCGGATCCAGGTCGTAGCGGCCCGGGTACAGGTACCCCTCGACCTTGCCCCGCGCGTAGGCGGGCAGCCCGAGGTTCTTCGGCCGCTTCGCCACCGCCTGGAACTCCTTGACGGAGATGCCGGTCTTCTTCGCCAGCAGCTCGAAGACCTCGACGGCCCGGCGGCCCTCGGGGATCACGACCTGGTTCCCGGCCCGCGACTTCGGGTCGAGCAGCAGCGCCACCGCCGCGGCCGACGACATCTGCAGCCGCATCTGGTAGAAGCCCGGCTGGATGCTGGAGGCGCGGGCCTCCTTGTTGTAGGTCTTCACGAACGCCGCAGAGCTCTTGACGACCTTGTGCTGCTCCAGCGTCGTCCCGATCACCGACCCGGTCGCGCCGTCCTTGATCTGGACGGTGACCTTGCCGGTGCCCGCGCCGTCGTAGTCCGGCGGATGCCACTTGTTGTCGAGCCACGCGTACCCGAGGACGCCGCCGGTGCCGAACACGGCCACGAGGAACGCCATCGCGAACAGCGCGGCGGCGCGCCCGCTGCGCTTGCGGCGCTTCTGGCGCTTGCGCCGCCGCCGCTGGTCCCGCCTGCCGCGGGTCTCCTCGGGCGGAGGCCCGTCGCCGTACGGGTCGGAGAAGAGGTCCAAGTCGTTCATGAGCTCCCCTGGACGATCTCGCCCGGGGGGCGTCCGGTCAACCGCTCGGCGTCGAGGGCCGCCTGGAGCAGGACCGCCGCGGCCGCCTGGTCGACGACCTTGCGCCGCGCCTGGCCGTGCACGCCGCCGGCCCGCAGGCCGCTCTCGGCGGTGACGGTGGTGAGCCGCTCGTCGTGCAGCCGCACGGTCTCCGGGGGGAGGCGGTCGGCGAGCCTGGCCGCGAACCTGCGCGCCGACTGCGCCGCCGGGCCCTCCCGGCCCGACAGCGACGTCGGCAGCCCGACGACGACCTCGATCGCCTCGTGCTCGGCGACCAGGTCGACGAGCCGGTCGACGTCGCCCTTGCCGCTCTTCACGGTCTCCAGGGGGGACGCGAGGATGCCGCCGGGATCGCACCGGGCGACCCCGACCCGAACGCTCCCCACATCCACCCCGAGCCGCACGCCCTGCCTCATCGCCTCGCCTCCGCTCGGCGGCTCGGAGCGCAACCCGGGCTCACGCGGCCCCTACCGCCCGCTCGACGGCGGCGAGGGCGTCGCCGATCGCGGCGGGGTCGGCGCCGCCCCCCTGGGCCAGATCGTCCTTGCCGCCGCCGCCCCCGCCGAGCGCCTTGGCGGCCAGGCCGACGAGGGCGCCCGCCTTCAGGCCGCGGTCACGCGCGCCCTGGG
Organism: Actinomadura verrucosospora; assembly: GCF_039540335.1. Taxonomy (NCBI): domain Bacteria; kingdom Bacillati; phylum Actinomycetota; class Actinomycetes; order Streptosporangiales; family Thermomonosporaceae; genus Actinomadura; species Actinomadura verrucosospora. The sequence goes on from NZ_BAABEV010000019.1 coordinate 29,744, forward strand.
TGACGGCGACGACCACGACGGGACGGTCCTTCGGCGCCCCGGCGACCATCACGACCGCGGGGCGCGAGGTCAGGCGGCCGCGGATGTCGACGGCGAGCTTGCGCAGGTCGTCGGCGCCGGTGCCGTCGGGGGCGCGGTGCCCCACGAAGGCGGTGCCGGCCACGTCCTTGGCGCCCTCGGCGAGGGACCCCGCGATCGCGAGGACCTGCTGGGAGCGGAGCTTCTCCAGCTCCTTCTCGGCGTCCCGCAGACGGGCGACCACGCCGGAGACGCGCTCGGGCAGCTCCTCCTTGCGGGTCTTCATCTGTTCGGCGAGCTGCGCCACGAGGACGCTCTCGCGGGCCAGGAAGCGGAAGGCGTCGATGCCGACGAGCGCCTCGACGCGCCGGACGCCGGCGCCGATGGACGACTCGCCCAGCACCTTGACCAGGCCGAGCTGCCCGCTGCGGGCGACGTGGGTGCCGCCGCACAGCTCGCGGGAGTAGTCGCCGACCTCGACGACCCGCACCTCGTCGCCGTACTTCTCGCCGAACAGCGCGAGCGCGCCCATCGCGCGGGCCTCGTCGATCGAGGTGTGGAAGGCGCGCACGTCCAGGTCGCCGACCAGGACCTCGTTCACCTCGTCCTCGACGTCGCGCAGCACGCTCGCGGGGACCGCGCCGGACGCGGTGAAGTCGAACCGGAACCGGCCGGGCGAGTTCTCCGACCCGGCCTGCGCGGCGGACTCGCCGAGCGCGCGGCGGAACCCGGCGTGCACCATGTGGGTCGCGGTGTGCGAGCGGGAGATCGCCCGGCGCCGCTCCACGTCGACCTCGGCGTAGGCGGTGTCGCCGGCCTGCGCCTCGCCGCTGCGGACCCGTCCGCGGTGCACGATGAGCCCGGCGAGGGGCGCCTGCACGTCGGTCACCTCGACCACGGCGCCGTTGCCGAACCTGATCAGGCCGTGGTCGGCGAGCTGGCCGCCGCCCTCGGCGTAGAACGGGGTGCGGTCGAGGACGACCTCGACCTCGGTGCCCTCCCCGGCGGCGGGCGCGTTGGCGCCGTTCACCAGCAGTCCCACGAGGCGGGCGTCGCTGGCCAGGCTGCCGTAGCCGGTGAAGTCGACCCTGCCGCCCGCGCCGGTGAGCAGCTCGTCCAGGACGGAGACGTCGAGGTTGCCGGTCTTCTTGTCGCGGGCGTCCTTCTTCGCGCGGTCCCGCTGCTCCTTCATGAGCCGGCGGAAGCCCTCCTCGTCCACCTGGAGGCCCTGCTCGGACGCCATCTCCAGGGTGAGGTCGATCGGGAAGCCGTAGGTGTCGTGCAGCTTGAACGCCTGCTCGCCCGCCAGGGTCGCGCCGCCGGAGCGCTTGGTGTCGTCGACGGCGGTGTCGAAGATCGCGGTGCCGGTGCGCAGCGTCTGGAGGAAGGACTCCTCCTCCGCGTCGATGACGGTGTGGATGTTCGCGGCGGTGCGCACCAGCTCCGGGTACTGCTCGCCCATCGCCTGGATCGAGACGGCCGTCAGCTCGTGCATGAGCCCGGCGTCCTGCCCGCCGAGCAGGCGCAGGTTGCGGATGGAGCGGCGCAGGATGCGGCGCAGCACGTAGCCGCGGCCCTCGTTGCCGGGGCGGATGCCGTCGGCGACCATCATCGTGCCGCTGCGGACGTGGTCGGCGACGACGCGCAGCGACACGTCCGCGCGGTGGTCGCGGCCGTAGGAGGTGCCGGTCAGCCCGGCGGCGCGGTCGAGGACCCGCCAGAGGGTGTCGGTCTCGTAGATGTTGTCGACGCCCTGCAGGATCGCCGCCATGCGCTCCAGGCCCATGCCGGTGTCGATGTTCTTCGCCGGCAGGTCGCCGAGGATCGGGAAGTCGGTCTTGCTCTCCCCCGGGCCCCGCTCGAACTGCATGAAAACGAGGTTCCAGACCTCCAGGTAGCGGTCCTCGTCGGCGATCGGGCCGCCCTCGCGGCCGTACTCGGGGCCGCGGTCGTAGTAGATCTCCGAGCAGGGGCCGCACGGGCCGGGCACGCCCATCGACCAGAAGTTGTCCTCCATGCCGCGCCGCTGGATGCGGTCGAGGGGGACGCCGACCTTCTCGTGCCAGATGCCGTGGGCCTCGTCGTCGTCCTTGAAGACGGTGACCCAGAGCTTCTCCTCGGGGAAACCGAAGCCGCCGTCTTCCCGCGACCGGGTCAGCAGCTCCCAGGCGAAGGGGATCGCCTGCTCCTTGAAGTAGTCGCCGATGGAGAAGTTGCCCAGCATCTGGAAGAAGGTGGCGTGCCGGGTGGTCTTCCCGACCTCCTCGATGTCGGGCGTGCGCACGCACTTCTGCGCGCTCGTCATCCGCTGGGACGGAGGGGTGCGCTGGCCGAGGAAGTACGGCTTGAAGGGGACCATGCCGGCGTTGACCAGAAGCAGCGTCGGGTCCTCGGCGACCAGGCTGGCCGAGGGCACCACCGTGTGCCCGCGCTCCTCGAAGAACCCGAGGAAGCGGCGTGCGACCTCTGCCGACTCCATATCAGTGGCCATCCTTGTCGTTCTCGATGATCGTGTATCTCGCCTTGAGCACGCGGCGGGCCTGCGGCCCGCCGCCGTCCGGCGGGGCCTGGTCCATCCGGACGGCCTCGCGCAGCTCCTCCTCGCGGGCCCGCATCTCGGTACGGACGTCGGAGGCGAAAAGCCTCAGCCGCTCGCCGGCGTTCTGCCCGCTCGACACCGCCCGCGCGGCGACGCTCTCGGGCGACAGGGCGCGCGTGAAACGCTCCACGCGCCGCTTGACGCGGTGCGTGGCGTAGACGCCGGCGCCCGCGCCGACCGAGAGCCAGAACAGCCGCCTCATCTGCGTCCCCTACCCGAAGAGCGGGCCGGCAGCTCCGGACGTCCGGACGCGGCGCGCTCCTCCCCGTCGCGGTGGCCGAGGGCCTTGCGGACGCCGTAGGAGAAGGCGGCGGCCTTCACCAGCGGCCCGCCGACCACCGAGGTCATCACGGTGGTGACGGCCGAGACGTTCTGGGTGACGCCGGCGACCTGCCTGGTGATGACGTCGGTGCGGCCGAGCTGCTCGTTGGCGCGCTTCACCGTCCGGGTCATGTCCTCCATGAGCGGGCCGGCCTGCTCGCCGATGTCGCGGACGAGCTCGCTGGCCTCGCCGAGCAGCTTGGAGAGCTTCAGCAGGGTGAGCGCGACGAACGAGACGAGCACCGCCCAGAACACGGCCACGATGAGGCCTGCTAGCTGTCCACCAGTAAGCATCAGGGCTTTCCGTTCGCGTGAGGCCGGCACGGGGCCGGGCATGGCCTGACAGACCTTACCGGTCCACCACGCCGCTTGGCGGGAGCACCGGCCGGCGAAGAACGATCATCGCCGGTCCGCGGCGCCGCGCAGGACGGAGCGGATCCGCGCGAGCACCTCGGTGAACCGGGCTTCCGCGCCGTGCCTGGTCGGGCGATAGTACTCCCGTCCGTCGACCGCGTCTGGCGCGTACTGCTGACGGACCACGCCGCCGGGGTGGTCGTGCGCGTACTTGTAGCCCTGCCCGTGCCCGATCTTCGCCGCGCCCTTGTAGTGGGCGTCGCGCAGGTGCCCCGGGACGGGTCCGGCGAGCCCCTTGCGGACGTCGCCGAGCGCCCCGTCCACCGCCGTGATCACCGCGTTGGACTTCGGCGCGAGGGAGAGATGGATCACCGCCTGGGCCAGGTTGATGCGGGCCTCGGGCAGGCCGACGAACTCCACCGCCTGCGCGGCGGCGACCGCGGTCTGCAGCGCGGTCGGGTCGGCCATGCCGACGTCCTCGCTGGCGTGCACGATCAGCCGCCGGGCGATGAACCGGGCGTCCTCGCCGGCCTCGATCATGCGGGCGAGGTAGTGCAGCGCCGCGTCGACGTCGCTGCCGCGGATGCTCTTGATGAACGCGCTGATGACGTCGTAGTGCTGGTCGCCCTCGCGGTCGTAGCGGACGGCGGCCCGGTCGACGGCCTTCTCCAGCACGTCCGTGTCGATCGCCCCGCCGTCGTCGACGACGAGCGCGGCGGCCTCCAGGTAGGTGAGGGTGCGGCGGGCGTCGCCGCCGGCCAGCCGGATGAGGTGGTCCTCGGCGGCGGGGTCGAGGGTGACCGCCCCGTTCAGCCCGCGCTCCTCGGTGAGGGCGCGGCGGACGACCTCGCGCAGGTCGTCCTCGCCGAGCGGCTCCAGGGTGAGCAGCAGCGACCGCGACAGCAGCGGGCTGATGACGGAGAAGAACGGGTTCTCGGTGGTGGCGCCGATGAACGAGACCCAGCGGTTCTCCACGGCGGGGAGCAGGGCGTCCTGCTGGGCCTTGTTGAAGCGGTGCACCTCGTCGACGAACAGGACCGTCTGGCGGCCCGTCATGCCGAGCTCCCGGCGCGCCAGGTCGATCTCGGCGCGGACGCGCTTGACGCCGTCGCTGACCGCGGAGACCTCCACGAACCGGCGGGAGGTGACATGGCTGACGACGGTGGCGAGGGTGGTCTTGCCGGTGCCCGGCGGCCCCCACAGCACGAGCGACATCGGCACGTCCCGGTCGACGAGCTGCCGGATCGGCGTGCCCGGGCCGAGCAGGTGCCCCTGCCCGACGACCTCGTCGAGGGCGCGGGGGCGCATGCGGACCGCGAGGGGCTGCTCCGCGCCGCCCCGGGCGGGCGCCGCCGGCGGCTCCGGCCGCGCCTCCGCCGAAACCGCTCCGTCCCGCTCCGGAGGGTCGAAAAGGCCTTCCGGCTCGCCCGAATCCGCCCTGCTGGTCACGCTCCGACACTATCTCGCGGCGCGGACAGTCCCGGACGGTCGGGCGGCTCCGTGCGGGACCGTTCCGCACGCGCGTCCGGCGGGCGGGAACCCCTGGGACGGCTGCGGCGTTGGACCAGCCCGGAAGACGCGACCAGGAGCGTGACGGTGTCCGGTACGGCCCCCCGTCGACGCCACGGGCTGGCAGGGCTGCTCGTGGCGCTGTTCGTCGTGGGCGGGCTGGTGTTCAGCTACGGGCTGGGCCACGCGCCCCCGCCGCGCGTGTGCACCCAGCACGCCGTGAGCGTTCCCGTCGGAGCCGTGTCGGCGTCCACGGGCCACGAACAGCCGGACGCCGCGGCCGCGGCGCTCAGCGGCTCTCACGGCCTCGCACAGGACGCGCCGGCCGCCGCCCCGACCAAGACGCCCGCGCCCGTTCCCATGGACGCGTGCCTGTGCCTGGCCGTCCTGTTCACCCTCGTCCTGCTGGGCCTGGCCGCCGTGCTGCGCCGGCCCGTCTCGCGCCTGCCCGCCCGTCTCGGCTGGGCGTTCACCCCTCCGGCCTGCACGCGGCTCGCCCCCGCTTCCTGGCCCTCCCTCCAGGTCCTCCGGCTGTAGAAGGACCGGCCCTCCGGCCGATCGCACCGTCCGCGTCCACGCCCATGGCCGACGCGGCGCTGCCCTGTCCTTCCTGACCCACAGCACCTGAGAGGACGCCCTCATGTCCAAGAGCGCCCGGAACAAGAACGCCCGCAACGCGAACGCCCACAACGCCAACGCGCGCGGCAGGACCGCCACGAAGAACGCGCTGACACAGCGCGAGATCCCGTGGGGAGGCATCGCCTTCTTCGCCGTGATCGGCCTGGTGGCGGTCGTCGCCATCGGCTTCACGTTCATGCAGACCCGGTCGTCGTCCGCCGACGGCTCCTCCTCCGTCCCCGGCCTCGTGACCAAGGACGACCTCGGCCGCGGCCACGTCGGCGGCAGCGTCAAGTACGACACCGACCCGCCGATGGGCGGCGACCACAACCCCGTGTGGCAGAACTGCGACGGCCGCGTCTACGAGACGCCGCTGCTGAACGAGCACGCCGTCCACTCCCTGGAGCACGGCGCCGTCTGGATCACCTACCGGCCCGGCCTTCCCGCGGACCAGCTCGACCTGCTGAAGGGCAAGGTCTCCGCGACCGACTACACGCTCCTCAGCCCCTACCCGGACCAGGACTCCCCGGTCACGCTCACCGCGTGGGGCAGGCAGCTGAAGCTCCAGCAGGCCACCGACGCGCGGGTGGACCAGTTCCTGCGGGCCTTCGTGAAGGGCCCGCAGACCCCCGAGCCGGGCGCGGCCTGCTCGGGCGGCAAGGACGCCCCGTGAGCGAGGCCGCCGAGGCGCCGCGGGGACGGCGCGCCACCGTCGTCCTCGCGGCCCTGGTCCTGCTCGCCGGGGCCGTCCTGGTCGCGCTCGCCGTCTCCCGCTCGGAACGGCCCGGCACGGACGGCCCCGAGGCGGGCTTCGCCCGCGACATGAGCGTGCACCACGCCCAGGCGGTGCGGATGTCGTTCACCGTGAGGGACCGCACGGACGATCCCGAGACCCGGCTGCTGGCCTTCGACATCATCAACACCCAGTCCGCCCAGATCGGCATGATGACGGCCTGGCTGGACGAGTGGGGCGTGCCGAAGGCCGACCCGTCCGGCCGGATGCGCTGGATGTCCGGGCACGGCGGCCACCCCGGCGGCGGGGCCCCGATGCCCGGCATGGCGACCCGCGACCGGCTCGCCGACCTGGAGAAGGCGTCCGGCCGCGACGCCGAGGTGCTGTTCCTGAAGCTGATGATCGCGCACCACCGCGGCGGCGTGGCCATGGCGCGGGCGGTGCTGGAGCGCACCGGGCACGAACGGGTGCGGCGCCTCGCCCGCACGATGGTGGAAGGGCAGCAGGCCGAGATCACGCAGATGAACGCGATGCTCCGGGAGCGCGGCTCCCCCGCCGTGTGAGCCGGTCCCCGCGAGGTTCGCGATAGCGCTTGACAGCGCCGCCGGATCGCGCGTCACTGACCACCATGGCTCACAACCTCAGCGGCTACCACCGGGCCCTCGACCTCTTCGAGGGCCTGGTGGCCGGCGTCCCCCGCGACGGGTGGGACGCGCCGTCGCCCTGCGCGGGGTGGACCGCCCGGGACGTCGCCGGCCACGTGACCGGCGGCCAGTTCCTGGTCCGGGCGCTGGCCACGGGACAGCCCGAGCCGGACGTCAACGCCGCCCCCGCGCGGTTCGTCGCGGGCGACGTCCTGATGAGCTGGCGGGCGGCCCGCAAGGAGTGCGCGGCGGCGCTCACCCCCGACGCGCTCCACCGCCCCATCCCCTTCGACGGGCTGGGCGAGCTGCCGCTGGGCGACTTCCTGGAGGGCTACATCCTGGAGCCGCTGGTGCACGCCTGGGACCTGGCCCGGGCCACGGGGCAGCCTTCGCGCCTCGACCCGGACCTCGTCCACCACGCGTTCGCCACGGCCCAGGTGGTCGCCGCCTCACTGCGGTCCGAGGGGCATCTGGCGCCGCCCCTGCCCGCTCCGCGCGGCGCCGACGAGCAGACGCGCATGCTCGCCTTCCTGGGCCGCTCGGCCTGAGGGCGGCCGGGGTCAGGAGAACTCGGCGAGCGTGCGCTCGGCCTCTTCGAGCCAGGCGCGGCGGGCGCTGAGGGCCTCCTCGGCCTCCTTGACGTCCTTCTGGCGGCCGGCCTCACGGGCCTTGCCGAGCCGCTTCTCCAGCTGCTCGATGGAGCTGCGCAGCTGGGCCACCGTGGCCTCGGCACGAGCGCGGGCCTCGGGGTTGGTGCGGCGCCACTCGTTCTCCTCGGCGGAGCGCACGGCCTCCTCGATCTTGCGGAGCCGCCCCTCCAGCCGGTCGCGCTGGTCGCGCGGCACCATCCCGGCGGCCTCCCAGCGCTCCTGGATCGCGCGCAGGGACTGGCGGGCCTGCCGGACGTCCCGCACCGGCAGCAGCCGCTCGGCCTCGGCGAGGATCTTCTCCTTCTCCTCGGCGTTGCCGCGGAACTCGGCGTCGCGCTCGGCGAACGCCGCGCTGCGGGCCTGGAAGAAGGTGTCCTGGGCGCCCTTGAAGCGGGCCCACAGGTCCTCCTCGGCGTCCCGGGAGGCGCGCCCGGCGAGCTTCCAGCGGCGCATCAGGTCGCGGTAGGCGGCGGCCGTGTCGCCCCAGTCGGTGGAACCCGCCATCGCCTCGGCCTCGGCGACGAGGCGCTCCTTCTCCCGCCGGGCCTCCTCGCGCTGGTCGTCGAGCGTGGCGAAGTAGGCCTTGCGGCGCTTGGTGAAGGCGTTGCGGGCGGCCGACAGCCGCTTCCACAGCGCGGTCTCGGTGGGGCGGTCGATCCGGTCGGCGGCCTTCCACTCCTCGACCAGGAGGCGCAGGCGCTCGCCGCCGTTCTTCCAGTGCGTCTCCTCGACGGCGATGCGCTCGGCCTCGGCGACGATCCGCTCCTTGGTGTCGCGGGCCTCGTGCCGGTGCTGCTCGCGCTGGGCCTTGACCTCCTCGCGGCGCCGCCCGACCTGTTCCGTCAGGCCGTCCAGGCGGCGCAGGAGGGCGTCGAGGTCGCCGACGGCGTGCGCGTCGGCGACGGCCTCGCGCAGCCGGTCGATGCCCTGCTGGGCCTGGCCCGGCTGCAGGTCCGTGGTGCGGACCCGCTGCTCGAGAAGGCCGATCTCGGTGGCGAGCGCGTCGTACTTGCGCTTGAAGTAGGCCAGGGCCTCTTCGGGCGCGCCGGCCTGCCAGGAGCCGACGACCCGCTCGCCGTCGGCCGTCCTGACATAGACGGTGCCGTCCTCGTCCACCCGGCCCCAGGGATCGGTCGCGCTGGACACCCTTGCCTCCTGAATCGCGGGTCCGGACGCGCTCACGGCGACCGGACCCTCCACACCTTAGTATCCCGTTCGCCTATTTCCCGGCGATCGTGACGTCCTGGATCTCTACCTTCTTCTTGGGCTTGCCGTCGCCCTTCGGGTCCGAGCCCGCGTCGGCGATCTTCTTCAGCACGTCCAGCCCCTTAGTGATCTTCCCGAACACCGTGTAGTCCGGCGGGAGCTGCGAGTCCTTGTAGACCATGAAGAACTGGCTGCCGTTGGAGTCCGGCAGGCTGCTGTGCGCCATGGCGAGCGTGCCCTCGGTGTACGTGGCGCCGCTCGTGTTCTCGTTCGCGAACTGGTAGCCCGGCCCGCCGGTGCCCTTCGCGGTGGGGTCGCCGCATTGCAGGACGTTGAGCCCGCCGCTCGTCAGCCGGTGGCACGTCGTCTTGTCGAAGAAGTTCTTCTGCGCCAGGTACGCGAAGGAGTTGACCGTGCACGGAGCCTTGCCACCGTACAGCTGCACCTCCACGTCGCCCTGGTTGGTCTTCATCGTCGTCTGGACGACGTCCGTGTAGGCGGGCTTGCCCGGAGGGGTGCCGACGCCCTTGGGGGCGCCGTCCTGCTGGGCCGCCTTGTAGGTGCACCGGGGCCCGGCGGCGGTGGACTCGTCGTCCTTGGTGAGCACCATGAACGCGGCGCCGCCGACGACGATGACCGCCACCACCGCCGCGGCGGTGATGATCTTGAGTCGGCGCGCCCGCGCCGCCTCCTGCGCCTGCCGCTGCCGCTGCCGCTCGTAGCGCTGCCGCGCGAGCTGCTTCTTGCGGTCCTTCGCCGCCACGTGCCTCGCCTTCCGGTGTGATCAGGTGAACGTGCAGCGCATAGTAGCGGTACCGGGGAGTAAAAGCGCCTCCGCGTTCAGGGAGCGCCACCCGCCCGGCGGCGCCCCGCCCGGCCGCGCCCCGCGACACGTCGGCCGCGCCAACTCGTTCGCGGTGGCCGTGGCCGCGCCGGTACCCTCGAACACGCCCACCCGAGATGGTTCTAAGGAAGGACGACCGTGCTCGTCGCCGGGTTCCCCGCTGGATCGTTCGCCGCGAACTGCTACGTCGTGGCGCCCGCCGCCGGTGAGGAGTGCGTGATCATCGATCCCGGCCAGGACGCCGAGGGCGGGATCGAGGAGATCCTGCGCGAGCACCGGCTGAAGCCGGTCGCGGTGCTGCTGACGCACGGCCATCTCGACCACGTCTGGTCGGTGGCGCCGGTCTGCGGCGCCAAGGACGTCCCGGCCTACGTCCACCCGGACGACCGCGACCTGCTGACCGATCCGGCGAAGGGCCTGTCCCTGGGCGCCGGGCAGCAGCTGTTCGGCGGTCTGGAGCTGTCCGAGCCCGACGACGTGCGGGAGCTGGCCGACGGGGCCGTGCTGGAGCTGGCCGGGCTGAACTTCACCGTCGACCACGCGCCGGGCCATACGCCCGGGTCGGTGACGTTCCGGACGCCGAAGGCGCAGCAGATCCCGGACGTGATGTTCACCGGCGACCTGCTGTTCGCCGGCTCCATCGGGCGCACCGACCTGCCGGGCGGATCGTACGAGCAGATCCTCGCCAGCCTGTCCCGGGTGTGCCTCACGATGCCCGACGAGACGGCCGTCCTGCCCGGCCACGGCGAGCAGACCACAATCGGCCGCGAGCGCGCGACCAATCCGTTCCTTTCGGAGCTGGTCCCCGCGGACGGACCTGACAAGGGATTCTGATCTAAAAGACCATGAGTTCGAGCTTCCGGGCCCCGAAGGGGGTCAGCGAATACGTTCCGCCGCGAGCGGACCTCTTCTACGCCATCCGGGAGGCCTTCGCCGAGCAGGCGAGGCTGGCCGGTTACGGCTACCTGGAACTGGCGGTGTTCGAGGACACCAACCTGTTCCGGCGCGGCGTCGGCGAGTCCACCGACGTGGTGTCCAAGGAGATGTACACCTTCGAGGACCGGGGCGGCCGGTCGCTGACGCTGCGTCCCGAGTTCACCGCGTCGGTGCTGCGCTCCGTCCTGGAGAACAACCTGCACAAGGCGTCGCTGCCGGCCAAGGTGTGGACGACCGGGCCCGCGTTCCGCGCCGAGCGCCCGCAGCAGGGCCGCTACCGGCAGTTCTACCAGCTCGACCTGGAGGCGATCGGCAGCGAGGACCCCCAGGTCGACGCCGAGACGATCGCGATCGCGTGGAACTGGTACCGGTCCCTCGGCCTGACCCGGGTGCGGCTGCTGCTGAACTCGCTCGGCTGCAAGGAGTGCCGCCCCGCCTACCGGGCCCTGCTGCAGGACTTCCTGCGCGGCCTGGACCTGGACGAGGACACCCGCGCCCGCGTCGAGATCAACCCGCTGCGGGTACTGGACGACAAGCGCCCCAAGGTCCGCGAGCAGCTCGCGGGCGCCCCGCTGATGGCCGACCACCTGTGCCCGGCGTGCAAGGCGCACCACGACCGCGTCCGGGAGCTGCTCGCCGACCTCGGCATCGAGTGGGAGGACACCCCGACCCTCGTCCGCGGCCTCGACTACTACACCCGCACCACCTACGAGTTCGACCACCCGCTGCTCGGCGCCCAGTCCGGCATCGGCGGCGGCGGCCGCTACGACGGGCTGTCGGAGGACATCGGCGGCCCGCCGCTGCCCGGCATCGGTTTCGGGCTCGGACTGGACCGCACGATCCTCGCCCTGGAGGCCGAGTCCTCGGGCGGGGAGGGTCCCGCGTTCGCCGCCAAGCCGCGCTGCGAGGCGTTCGGCGTGCCGCTCGGCGACACCGCCGAGCGGCGCCTGTTCGCGCTCGTCGCCGAGCTGCGCGGCGCCGGGATCGCCGCCGACATGGCGTTCGGCGGCAAGAGGCTCAAGGGGGCCATGAAGGACGCGGACCGCTCGGGCGCCCGGTACGCCGTGATCCTCGGGGAGCGAGATATCGCGGACGGCGTCGCCCAGGTCAAGGACCTGGCCGAGGGCGAGCAGACCGCCGTCCCGCTCACCGACCTCACCACGACGTTGAAGGAAAGGCTCTCGAAATGATCCGCACCCACGAGGCGGGGACGCTCCGCAAGGAGCACGCCGGGCAGCAGGTAACGCTGGCCGGCTGGGTCGGCCGCCGCCGCGACCACGGCGGCGTCACGTTCATCGACCTGCGCGACGCCTCCGGCACCGCGCAGGTCGTCTTCCGCGAGGAGGACACCGCGCACGACCTGCGCGCCGAGTACTGCGTCAAGGTGGTCGGCGAGGTCCGCGTCCGGCCGGAGGGCAACGAGAACCCCGAGCTGCCCACGGGCGAGGTCGAGGTCGCCGCCGCCCGCATCGAGGTGCTCTCCGACGCGGCGCCGCTGCCGTTCCCCATCGAGGGCGACGTCAACGTCAACGAGGAGATCCGCCTCAAGTACCGCTACCTCGACCTGCGCCGCGAGAGCGTCGCGCGGGCGATGAAGATCCGCTCGGAGGCCTCGTTCCTGACGCACGAGGTGATGCGCGCGCACGGCTTCGTGAACGTGGAGACGCCCACGCTCACCCGCTCCACCCCCGAGGGCGCCCGCGACTTCCTCGTCCCGGTCCGGCTCCAGCCCGGCCACTGGTACGCGCTCCCGCAGTCGCCGCAGCTGTTCAAGCAGCTGCTCATGGTCGGCGGCCTCGAACGCTACTACCAGATCGCCCGCTGCTACCGCGACGAGGACTTCCGCGCCGACCGGCAGCCCGAGTTCACCCAGATCGACATCGAGATGTCGTTCGCCGAGCAGGACGACGTCCTGGCGGTCGGCGAGGACCTCGTGGCGCGCCTGTGGAAGGAGATCGCCGGGTACGAGATCCCCCGCCCGATCCCCCACATCACCTACGCCGACGCGCTGGCCCGCTACGGCTCCGACAAGCCCGACCTGCGCTTCGGCAACGAGCTGACCGACATGACGGAGTACTTCGCCGGCACGTCGTTCCGCGTGTTCCAGGCCCCGTACGTCGGCGCGGTCGTCATGCCCGGCGGCGCCTCCCAGACCCGCAAGGAGCTCGACGGCTGGCAGGACTGGGCGAAGGCCCGCGGCGCCCGCGGCCTCGCCTACGTGCTCGTCCAGGAGGACGGCACCCTCGGCGGCCCGGTCGCCAAGAACCTCTCCGACGCCGAGAAGGACGGCCTCGCCGCCAAGACCGGCGCCTCCCCCGGCGACGCGGTCTTCTTCGGCGCCGGCAAGCGGCACTCCACCCAGGAGCTCCTCGGCGCCGCGCGCCTGGAGATCGGCCGCCGCCGCGGCCTCATCGACGAGTCCGCCTGGAAGTTCGTCTGGGTCGTGGACGCGCCGATCTTCGAGCCCGTCGAGGACGACAAGGGCGAGCAGATCGGCTGGACGTCGGTGCACCACCCGTTCACCGCGCCCAAGCCCGAGTACGCCGACTCCTTCCAGGACGACCCGGGCTCCGCCCTCGCCGACGCCTACGACCTCGTCCTGAACGGCAACGAGATCGGCGGCGGCTCCATCCGTATCCACCGCGCCGAGATGCAGCAGCGCGTCTTCGACGTGCTGGGCCTGTCCAAGCAGGAGGCGGAGTCCAAGTTCGGCTTCCTGCTGGAGGCGTTCAAGTTCGGCCCGCCCCCGCACGGCGGCATCGCGTTCGGCTGGGACCGGGTGGTCATGCTCCTCGCCCGCCAGGAGTCGATCCGCGACGTGATCGCCTTCCCGAAGGCCGCCTCCGGCTACGACCCCCTGACCGCCGCGCCGACCCCCATCACCCCGGAGCAGCGCGCGGAGGCCGGGGTCGACTTCGTCCCCGAGGACGAGCCCGCCGAGAACTGACCCGCACGCGAAAGGGCGGCCGCGTCCGCGGCCGCCCTTTCGCGTGCGTGCTCCTACTTGGTGGCGCCGCTGGTCACCCGGTAGACGTCGTAGACGCCGTCGATGGAGCGGACGGCCTTCAGGACGTGGCCGAGGTGCTTCGGGTCGCCCATCTCGAAGGTGAACCGGCTGACGGCGACGCGGTCGCGGGTCGTGGTGACCGACGCCGACAGGATGTTGACGTGCTGGTCGGACAGGACGCGGGTCACGTCCGACAGCAGGCGGGGGCGGTCGAGCGCCTCCACCTGGATCGCGACGAGGAAGACCGAGTCCTCGCCCGGGGACCACTTGACGTCGATCAGGCGGTCGGGCTGCGACCTCAGGCTCTCGACGTTGGCGCAGTCGGAGCGGTGGACGGAGACGCCGTGGCCGCGGGTCACGAAACCGACGATGTCGTCGCCGGGGACCGGGGTGCAGCAGCGCGACAGCCGGATCCACACGTCCGGGTCGTCGGCGACGACGACGCCCGGGTCGCCGGCGGGGCGGCTGCGCTTGCGGCGCGTCGGCAGCGCGATCTCGGCGAGGTCCTCCTCGGCGCTCTCCACACCGCCGAGGGCGTCCACGAGGCGCTGCACGACGTGCTGCGCGGAGACCTGGCTCTCGCCCACGGCCGCGTACAGGGACGACACGTCCGGGTAGCGCATGTCCCGGGCGAGGGCGAGGAGGGCCTCGCCGGACATCATCCGCTGGAGCGGCATGTTCTGCTTGCGCATGGCGCGGGCGATGGCGTCCTTGCCGGACTCGATCGCGGTGTCGCGGCGCTCCTTGGAGAACCAGTGCTTGATCTTGTTGCGGGCGCGGGCGCTCTTGACGAAGCCGAGCCAGTCGCGGCTCGGGCCCGCGTCCGGCGACTTGGAGGTGAAGACCTCGACGGTGTCGCCGTTGTCGAGGGTCGATTCGAGGGGGACGAGGCGGCCGTTGACGCGGGCGCCGATACATCGGTGCCCGACCTCGGTGTGGATCGCGTAGGCGAAGTCGACGGGGGTGGCGCCCTGCGGCAGCGCGATCACGTCGCCCTTCGGCGTGAACACGAACACCTCGGAGACCGACAGGTCGAAGCGCAGCGACTCCAGGAACTCGGCCGGGTCGGCGGTCTCCTTCTGCCAGTCGAGGAGCTGGCGCAGCCACTGCATGTCACCGGCCTTGCGGCCGCCGACCGTCTCCTCCTTGTACTTCCAGTGCGCGGCGACGCCGTACTCGGCGCGGCGGTGCATGCCCCAGGTGCGGATCTGCAGCTCGACGGGCTTGCCCTCCGGGCCGATCACCGTCGTGTGCAGCGACTGGTACATGTTGAACTTCGGCATCGCGATGTAGTCCTTGAACCGGCCGGGGACCGGGTTCCACCGCGCGTGGATCGAGCCGAGGGCGGCGTAGCAGTCGCGGACGCTGTCGACGAGGACCCGGATGCCGACCAGGTCGTAGATGTCGTCGAAGCTGACGTCCCGCGCGATCATCTTCTGGTAGATCGAGTAGTAGTGCTTGGGCCGGCCGGTCACGGTGGCCTTGATCCGGGCCTCGCGCAGGTCGGTGGAGACGTTCTCGATCACTTCCTGCAGGTAGACGTCGCGGCGCGGGGCGCGCTCGGACACCAGGCGGGCGATCTCGTCGAACCGCTTGGGGTACAGCGTGGCGAACGCGAGGTCCTCCAGCTCCCACTTCAGCGTGTTCATCCCGAGGCGGTGCGCGAGCGGCGCGAACACCTCCAGGGTCTCGCGGGCCTTCTTCTCCTGCTTGTGCCGCGGCATGTAGCGCAGCGTGCGCATGTTGTGCAGCCGGTCGCCGAGCTTGATCACCAGGACGCGGATGTCGCGGGACATCGCCACGACCATCTTGCGGACGGTCTCGGCCTCCGCGGCCTCCCCGTACTTGACCTTGTCGAGCTTGGTGACCCCGTCGACCAGGGCGGCGATCTCGTCGCCGAACTCGGCGCACAGCTGGTCGAGGGTGTAGGGGGTGTCCTCGACGGTGTCGTGCAGCAGCGCGGCGCAGAGCGTCTCGGTGTTCATGCCGAGCTCGGCGAGGATCGTGGCGACCGCGAGCGGATGGGTGATGTACGGGTCACCGCTCTTGCGCTTCTGGTGCCGGTGGTAGTGCGCGGCCACGTCGTAGGCGCGCTCGATGAGCCGGAGGTCCGCCTTCGGATGCGTGTTGCGGACCGTCTTGATCAGTGGTTCCAGTACCGGGTTCATAGCGGGACCGCGCTGGGCGCCCAACCTGGCGAGCCTGCGGCGCACCCGGGCGGCGGACGGCGGAATCGTGGCCTGCGTGGGCCTGGACGGGACGGCGGCCCCGGACGCGTCATCGTCGTCCGGGGCGGCGCCAGGGCCTGGAGCTGGGGGAACATCGGATCCCGACGAGGGCTGGGCGGGCGGGGCGGACGCGGGCGTCCGCGCGGCGGGCTCGTCGGGCTCGGGCGGCCGGACGTCGGGCGGTGGGGGCGCGCGCCGTTCCTCGGCGGCGGTGTTCACCGCGTCGGTCGATACCACCTCACCTGGCACCCAGCCTCCCTAGTCCACCCGGGCACTGCACCGCGCGTTCCGTGCGGGCCGCGCCCGTTCCCGCCGGACCCTGATGGCGTCAGTGTATCCGGCCCTATTTCGTACTAGACCGTAACCAGGGAATGAACGTCCAGATTCCCCAGCTTGTCGCGTCCGTGCAGGAACGACAGCTCAAGGAGGACCGACAGCCCGACGACTTCTCCGCCGCCCCGCCGGACGAGTTCGGCGGCGGCCCTGGCCGTGCCCCCGGTGGCCAGGACGTCGTCGACGATCAGTACCCGGTCGCCGGGTTCGAAGGCGTCGAGATGGATCTCGATCGTCTCGCTCCCGTACTCGAGATCATAAGTCTCCGCGTCCGTCGCCGAGGGCAGTTTCCCCTTCTTGCGCACCGGGACGAAGCCCGCCCCGAAGTGGTAGGCGACGGGGGCCGCGAGGATGAACCCGCGGGCCTCGATACCGACGATCTTGTCGATGGTGCCGCGGCCGTGGTGGTTCACCACGGCGTCGACCACCCCGGCGAACGCCACGTGGTCGGCCAGCAGCGGGGTGATGTCCTTGAACATCACCCCCTGCTTGGGATAGTCGGGGATGTCGCGGATCCGCTCCTGGATCAGCTTGCCGAGGTCCACTCGCTCCCCGCCCTACTTGCCGCCGCGGCGCTGCTGCCGCGACCCGCGCTTCGGCTGCTGCCGCGACCCGCTCTGCACGACCTTCCGCACGGTGACCGTGCTGCGGATGTCGGGCGTGTCCTGCCGGTCGTCCTCACCGGCGTCGGCGGCGTCGTCGGAGAGGTCGTCCTCCGTCGCGGCGGAGGCGCCGGCCCCGGCCTTGACCCTGGCCTTCGACGACCGCTTCGAGCTCTGCTCGCGCCGGGCGATGTTCTGCCGGATCTGCTTGTACTTCGGCTCGCGCTCCTTGAACTGGACGAGCAGCGGCGTCGCCACGCAGATCGAGGAGTACGTGCCGACGATCATTCCGACGAACAGGGCGAGCGACAGGTCCTTCAGCGTGCCGGCGCCGAACAGGGTCGTCCCGATGAACAGGATCGCGCCGACGGGCAGGATCGCCACCAGGGAGGTGTTCAGCGAGCGGACCAGGGTGCTGCTGAGCGCCTGGTTGGCCGCCTCGCTGTAGGTCGTCCGGGAGGTCGGGCCGAGCGGCTTGGTGACCTCCTTGATCATGTCGAAGACGACGACCGCGTCGTACAGCGAGTAGCCGAGGATCGTCAGGAAGCCGAGCAGCGTGGCCGGGGTCACCTCGAAGCCGGACCAGGCGTAGATGCCCGCCGTGATCACCAGGTCGTGGACGAGCGCCACCACCGCGGCCACGGCCATCCGCCACTCGAACGCCACCGACAGGTAGGCGATGATCAAGACCATGAAGACCAGCAGCGCCTGCCAGGCCTTCTTCTGGATCTCACCGCCCCACGAGGCGCCGACGACCTGCGTGCTGACCTTGTCGGCGGGGACGGTCAGCTCCTTGGAGACGCTCGTCTTGACCTCGGTGACCTGGTCGGAGGACAGGCTCTCGGTCGTGACCCGCCAGTCGCCGCCCGCCTTCTGCACGATCACCTGGTGGGGGCCGCCGTCGGCGACGGCGCCGCGCACCTGCTCGATCGAGGCGCTCGGCGCCTTGAAGGTGAAGACGGAGCCGCCCTTGAACTCCACGCCGAAGTTCAGGCCCTGCACCAGCAGGCCCGCGATCGACAGCGCCAGCAGCAGCCCGGAGATCGTGTACCAGATCTTCGGACGGCCGACGATGTCCGCGCTGATCTCGCCCCGGTAGATCCGGGAGATGGCCGCACGCGTTCCCATGCTCAGGCCTCCTGGCTCGTCGTGCGGGCGGCTGGGGCGGAGGTGTCCTGCGCCTTGTGCAGGCGCCTCGGATCGAGTCCGGACATCGGATGCCCGCGTCCGAAGAAGTTCGTGCGCGCCAGCAGCGCGACCATCGGCTTGGTGAAGAAGAACACCACGATGACGTCGATGAGCGTCGTGAGGCCCATCGCGAACGCGAACCCGGCCACGCCGCCGACCGCGAGGAAGTACAGCACCAGGGCCGCGAGGAAGGTGACGGCGTCGGCGACGAGGATGGTGCGCCGCGCCCGCTTCCAGGCGTTCTCCACCGACGAGCGCAGCTTGCGCCCCGCCCTCAGCTCGTCCCTCAGCCGCTCGAAGTAGACGATGAACGAGTCGGCGGTGATGCCGATGGAGACGATCAGGCCGATGATGTGCGGCAGGGAGAGCCGGAAGCCCATCCCCTCACCGAGGATCACCACCGCCTCGTAGGTGATGGCCGACGCCACGACCAGGCTGGTCACGGCCACCAGGCCGAGGCCCCGGTAGTAGAACAGGCAGTAGAGCACCACCAGGCCGAGCCCGATCGCGCCGGCGACCAGCCCGCCGGTCAGCTGGTCGGAGCCCAGCGTGGACGACACCTCGTCGATGGAGCTCTGCTTGAACTCCAGCGGCAGCGCCCCGTACTTGAGCACGTTGGCGAGGTCGGTGGCGTACTGCTGGTTGAAGCTGTCGGGCGGACCGTCGATGCTGGCGGTGCCGCCGGTGATGGCGCCCTCGCGGATGCTGGGCGCGGACACGACCTGGCCGTCCAGCACGATCGCGACCTGCGCCTGCGGCGAGGACGGGTTCTGCTGGTAGGCCTGGGACGCGGCGGTGGTGACCTCTCCGAACTGGCGGGCGCCCGTGCCGTTGAACTTCAGCGAGACCGACCAGCTGGCCTGGCCCTGCTGGGCGTTCGGCGGCATCGCGCTCGCCGAGGAGACGCTCTCGCCCAGCACCCGGACCGGGCCGAGGATGTACTTAGCGACCTGGCCGCTCTCCTGGTCCTGGTCGCAGGCGGCGACGAACTTGCGGTTCGGGTCGTTGGACCCCGGGGCCCGCCGGTCGCCGCTGTAGCAGTTCAGCGCCTCGAACTGGCTGATCACGGCCTTGTCGGTGACGCCCGGGTACTCCTGCGCGGGAGCCGTGGGCTGCGCCGACGGCTGGCCCAGCGGCGACGACGGCGACGGCGCGGCGGACCCGGACGGCTTGGGCGTCGGGGCGGTCATCGCCCCCGACAGCGCCCGGCCCCTCGGGGTGGACGACGCCGACGGCGACGCGCTCCCCGAGGGGGAGGCCGACGCGGACGGCGACGGGCTCTTGCCCCCGTCCTTCTTCGCCCCCGCGCTCTTGGAGGGGCTGGGGGACGGGGTGGGCGCCGCCCCGGTCGACGGCTTCCCGTCGGCCACCGCGAACACCTGGCGGAACTGCAGCTTGGCCGTCGTCCCGATCAGGTTGACGACGCGGCCCTGCCCCTCACCGGGGACGTTCACCACGATGTTGTTGCTGCCCTGCTTGGCGACCTCGGCGTCGGACACACCCAGACCATTGACGCGCTTCGTCATGATCTTGACGGCCTGGTCCATCTGGTTCGCCGGGGGATTCTTGCCGTTCGCGGTCTTGGCCGTGAGCGTCACGGTCGTGCCGCCGGCGAGGTCGAGGCCCAGCTTGGGCTTCGTCTGCCCCTGCCAGACCGCCAGACCGGCCATGACCACCATGATCGCGAAGAGCGCGAGGAGCGTGCGCCCGGGCTTGGGCGCATTCTTGGGCGGAGCCACTTGTCGTCGTACTTCCCGTCGTATCGTCGCCGTGAGAGGGGTCAGGCGGGCTTGTCGCCCGCCTCGACCTTCGCCTTCCCCTTCGGCTTGGACTCCGGCTCGCCGTCCTCGCCCGCGGTGTCCGCGGCCTCGTCGTCCCCGTCCTTGGACAGGTCGACCTCGGAGCCGTCCTTGGACAGGTCGACGCGGTCGCCGTCCTCGTCCTCGCCCTCGGCGTCCTCGTCGTGCTCGTCGTCGAGCTCCTCGGGCTCGTCGTCCTTGAGGACCTGCATGACGGCCTGCTTGACGAACCGGACCTCGACGCCGTCGGCGATCTCCAGCACGATGCCGTCGTCGTCGACCGCCACGACGGTCGCGCGGATGCCGCTGGTCGTCAGGACGCGAGCGCCCGGTTCCATGGCGTTCTGCATCTGCATCTGCTCTTTGCGGCGCTTGCTCTGCGGCCGGATGAGCAGGAAGTAGAAGACCAGTGGCACGGCGAGAAGCAGGAGCAGATTGAAGGACCCGCTACCACCCGAGCCCGCCGCGAGAATAATGTCGCTGCCCATTACTGGGGCATCCTTCCGATGTCGTTTGCCCAGCCTGTGACCAGACCGGTCACGTGCAACGGGACCGCCGGCTGGAGACGGTGAACCAAGTCCCGGAGTCTAGAGAGTACGCGAGACCCCGGCAACGAGGCGACGATCGGCGACGCCGGGAAGTTCCCAACCCGTTATCAGATGATCACTATTCCGCCCCGCCGGCATCCCTGTCCAGGTCGAACAGCGTGCCCGCCATCGGCGCCGTCGGCGGCTGGGGAAGCCCCAGGTGCGCCCACGCCGCGGCGGTGGCGACCCTTCCCCGCGGGGTCCTGGCGAGCAGGCCCTGCCGGACGAGGAACGGCTCCGCGACGACCTCGACGGTCTCGGGCTCCTCCCCCACCGACACGGCCAGCGTCGACAGACCCACGGGTCCGCCGCCGAACTTGCGCATCAGCGATTCCAGGACGGAACGGTCGAGCCGGTCAAGGCCCCGTTCGTCCACCTCGTACAACGCCAGGGCGGCGCGGGCCGATTCCCGCGTGATCACGCCGTCGGCGCGCACCTCGGCGTAGTCGCGGACGCGGCGCAGCAGCCGGTTGGCGATGCGGGGCGTGCCGCGCGAGCGCCCGGCGACCTCGGCGGCGGCGTCATCGGAGATCTCCACGTCCAGCAGCCGGGCGGACCGGCGGACGATGATCTCCAGCTCGGCGGGCTCGTAGAAGTCCATGTGCGCGACGAAGCCGAACCGGTCGCGCAGCGGGCCGGGCAGCATGCCCGCCCGCGTCGTGGCCCCCACCAGCGTGAAGGGGGCGATGTCCAGCGGGATGGCCGTCGCCCCGGGGCCCTTGCCCACGACGACGTCGACGCGGAAGTCCTCCATCGCCATGTAGAGCATCTCCTCGGCGGGCCGCGCCAGCCGGTGGATCTCGTCCAGGAACAGCACCTCGCCCTCGGCGAGGGTCGACAGCACGGCCGCGAGGTCGCCGGCCCGCTCGATCGCCGGACCCGAGGAGATCCGCAGCGGCTGCCCCAGCTCGGCGGCGATGATCATGGCGAGGGTGGTCTTGCCGAGGCCGGGCCCGCCCGACAGCAGCACGTGGTCGGGGGTCCGGCCGCGCCCGAGCGCGCCGTGCAGCACCAGCGAGAGCTGCTCGCGGACCCGCTCCTGGCCGACGAAGTCGGCCAGCTTCTTCGGCCGCAGCGCGGCCTCGATCTGCTGCTCGTCGACCCCGCCGGCGTCGGCCGACACCAGCCGCTCGGTCTCGTCGGTCCCGCTCATCCCCGCTCCCTGCGCCTCCCCTGGCTCCCTCACTGCCTGCTCAGCTTCTTCAGGGCCGACCTCAGCAGCACCGCGACCGGGGGCGTCTCGCCGCCGTCGAGCTCGGCGGCGACGGCGTCCACGGCGGCGTCGGCGTCCTTGGCCGACCAGCCGAGGTTGACCAGGCCCATCTGCACCTGCTGGCGCCACGGCTCGGCGCGGGCGGGCGCACGCAGGTCGCCGCCGTCGTCGCCGACCGGGCCGCCGAGGCGGTCCCGCAGTTCCAGGACGATGCGCTGCGCGCCCTTCTTGCCGATGCCGGGCACCTTGGTGAGCGCCGTCACGTCCTCGGTGGACACGGCGCGGCGCAGCGCGTTCGGCGAGTGGACCGCCAGCATCGCCAGGGCGAGGCGGGGCCCGACGCCGCTGGCGGTCTGGAGCAGCTCGAAGACGGTGCGCTCGTCGTCGTCGGCGAACCCGAACAGGGTGAGGGAGTCCTCCCGGACGACGAGGGAGGTCGGCACCCGCGCCTCCTCCCCGACCCGCAGGCCCGCCAGCGTGGCGGGGCTGCACTGCACCGAGAGGCCGACGCCGTGCACGTCGATCACCGCCCCGTCGGGCCCGGCGGCGGCCACCCGGCCGCTGACGAAGGCGATCACTTGACGCTTCCTCCTCTGCTCCGGGCGGCGAGCCGGTCCCGTTCGGCCCGGGCCGCCTCCTCGATCCGCGACCGCTGGGCGTGCGCGAGCCGCCGCTGCGCTCCCCCGCGCCACACGTGGCAGATGGCCAGGGCGAGCGCGTCCGCGGCGTCCGCCGGCTTCGGCGCCGTCTCCAGGGACAGCAGCCGGGTCACCATCCTGGTCACCTGCGCCTTGTCGGCGCGGCCGTTCCCGGTGACGGCGGCCTTGGCCTCGCTGGGGGTGTGCAGCGCGACGGGCAGGCCCCGCCGGGCGGCCAGCAGCATCGCGATCCCGGCGGCCTGGGCCGTGCCCATCACCGTCCGCACGTTGTGCTGGGAGAACACGCGCTCGACGGCGACGGCGTCGGGGCGCAGCTCGTCCATGACGGCCGCGATGCCCGTCTCGACGCCCAGCAGGCGCAGGGCGTGGTCCTCGTCGGGGGCGGTCCGCACGACCGACACGTGCACCAGCCGCAGCCGCTTGCCCGGGGCGCCCTCGACGACCCCGACCCCGCACCGGGTGAGGCCGGGGTCCACCCCCATCACCCGCACGGCCGCTCCTTCGATCATCTGTTCGGCCGCCAACGCTATCAATCCGCGTGGCCGGTCAGAAGTAGTCCAGCGAGAACGGCGTGGCCGCGAACGCGGCCCCGAGCGCCTCGGCGTCCCCGCCCTGGAGCAGTCCGGCGCGGCGGAGGGTCGGCACCGGTATCCCGCAGTAGAGGGCCGACAGGCCGCGCGGCCCGAGGCGCACGGCGCCGGAGCCGGCGGCGGAGCGTTCCAGCCGCCCCTCGCCGCCCTCGATCTCCAGGCGCCAGTGGCCCGCGTTCGCCGGACGCAGCGGATCGTCGATCTCCAGCGGGACGCCCGCGGCGACCCCGGCCGGGTAGCCGCGCGCCGCGATCGCCGCGGGCGCGTCGACCACCCGCAGCATCCACTGGGAGCGGTGGACGGTCTCCTGCTCGCGCTCGCGCGGCAGCCACAGCACCGGGTCCATCGGCGACACGCAGGCGCGCACCGACTCGGCCGTGGACGAACCGGACCCGACGATCGCCCACAGCGCCCTCAGCGTCCGCTCGGACGAGGCGACGAGCCGCTCGACCTCCAGCCCGGCGTTGCCCTCCGCCCAGCGGTAGGAGAGGAACCCGTCCTCGGCCAGGTAGTGGTAGGCGTCCGGGCCACCGAGGTGCTCGCGCCACCTCGCCTCCGGCCAGCCGACCGGGCCGCAGTCGCGCGCGGCCCGATGCACGCGGCCCACCACGGCGGCCACCTCGGCGGCGTCGCCGGGCCCGGCCCTGCGGACGGGGACCCGCTCGGCCGCGATCGTGCGCAGGGCCTCGGTGGACAGGTCGACGTGGTGCCAGCCCCCCGCGTGCTCCCAGCCGAGCGACCGGTAGAGCCGCGTCGTGGCCGGATACAGCATGGCGAGCGGGTGACCGAGATCGGCGCACCGCCCCAGCAGGTCGGACACCAGGCGGCGGCCGAGCCCCCGCCCGCGCTCCTCGGGCGCGACCGTGATCGCGCTGACGCCGGCCGTGGACACCGCCCGCCCGTGCCACCACTGCGTCATGTCGAGCAGCGCCCCCGTGGCGACGACCGCGCCGCCGTCGAGGCCGGCGAACTGCCTCCCCGCCTCCGCCGCCTGCCGGACCAGCCGGGACCGACGCGCCCACACCTCGTCGGACAGTGGCCCGAAGGCGCGGGCGCGGATGTCGCGGACGGCGTCCGCCTCGTCTGGTGCCAGAGCGCGAATCTCCATGATCCAGACCGTATGCGACGGCGCCGACGGGAACGCCGCCGCACCCGGGCGGGCGGCGGCGGCGTTCGCGGGGCGACGGGGCGTCAGGCGTCGATGGAGGCCATGACCTCGTCGCTCACGTCGAAGTTGGCGTAGACCTCCTGGACGTCGTCGGAGTCCTCCAGGGCGTCCAGGAGCCGGAACACCTTCTTGGCGTTGTCCTCGTCGAGCGGGACGGTGACGCTCGGCAGGAACTTGCTCTCCGCCGACTCGTAGTCGATCCCGGCGTCCACCAGCGCCGAGCGGACCGCGACCAGGTCGCCGGCCTCGCTCACGACCTCGAAGTTCTCCTCGTCGAGGTCGTTGACCTCCTCGGCCCCGGCGTCCAGGACGGCCATCATGACGTCGTCCTCGCTGGTGCCGGCCTTGGGGACGATCACGACGCCCTTGCGGTTGAACATGTACGAGACCGAGCCCGGGTCGGCGAGGGAGCCGCCGTTGCGGGTCAGGGCGACGCGGACCTCGGAGGCGGCCCGGTTGCGGTTGTCGGTCAGGCACTCGATGAGCACGGCGACACCGCCGGGGGCGTAGCCCTCGTAGGTGATGTTCTGCCAGTCGGCGCCCCCGGCCTCCTCACCGGCGCCCCGCTTGCGGGCGCGCTCGATGTTGTCGTTCGGGACCGAGTTCTTCTTCGCCTTGTAGATGGCGTCGTAGAGGGTGGGGTTCGCGTCGGGGTCGCCGCCGCCCGTCCGGGCCGCCACCTCGATGTTCTTGATCAGCTTGGCGAAGAGCTTGCCCCGCTTGGCGTCGAGGGCCGCCTTCTTGTGCTTGGTCGTCGCCCATTTGGAATGGCCGGACATCTGTCAATCCTCCTCTGTCGTCCGGCGCACCAGATCGGCGAAGTAGTGGTGCACGCGGAAATCGCCTGTCAACTCCGGATGGAACGCGGTCGCCATGAGGCGCCCCTGGCGGACGGCGACGATCCTACCGGCGTTCGGCCCGCTCTCCGCGCGTCCGAGGATCTCGACGGCGTCGCCGACGGACTCCACCCAGGGTGCGCGGATGAAAACGGCGTGGTACGGCGTGTCACCCATACCGGTCAGCGGGACGGCGGCCTCGAACGAGTCGACCTGCCGGCCGAACGCATTGCGCCGCACGGTCATGTCGATCCCGCCGACGGTCTCCTGGCCCGCCACGCCGCCCCGGATCCGGTCCGCCAGCATGATCATGCCGGCGCAGGAGCCGTAGGCGGGCATGCCCGCCTCGATCCGCTTGCGCAGCGGCTCCAGCAGCTCGAACGAGCGCGCCAGCCGCCACATGGTGGTGGACTCCCCGCCGGGCAGGACCAGCCCGTCGACCCGTTCCAGCTCGTCGGGGCGGCGCACCTTCACGGTGCGCGCCCCGGCCTCCTCCAACGCGCGCGCATGCTCGCGCACGTCGCCCTGCAGGGCGAGGACACCGATCGTGGGCACAGCAGTCACGTGGAAACCTTCCGGGGGCACAGGAGACGTCTCAACCCTAGACGTTCCTTACAACGCCCCACGACCTGGCTGATCTTCCCAGGCGTCGGACGCTTCACTGTGGCGAGAACCCCACACACCCAAGAACAGGGCCTGACCGACGCCTTCCGCTCCGCAGACTCCGCTCCAGACGTCGGACACTTCACTGTGGCGAGAACCCCACACCCCCAAGAACAGGGCCTGACCGACGCCTTCCGCTCCGCAGACTCCGCTCCAGACGTCGGACACTTCACTGTGGCGAGAACCCCACACCCCCAAGAACAGGGCCTGACCGACGCCTTCCGCTCCGCAAGCTCCGCTCCAGGCGTCGGTCAGGCGTGCCGGAAGCGGCGGACCGGAAGTTCCAGGGGGAGGAAGCCGTCCTTGCCGCGGTCGGCGATGCCGCGGCCGAACATGTGCTCCTCGGCCAGGGCGAGGCCGAACTCCTCGGGGTCGAAGGGGAGCGGGACGTCCGGGGCGCCCGCGTCTACGGCGCGCCAGAAGGGGCGTTCGACGGGCAGCCGCTCGCCCTGGTCGACGACCACGCCGTCCTCTGCGGTGACGTACACGTCGCGGAGCAGCACGCCCGACTCGTACCAGCGGAACCAGCAGCTGCGGATCACGTTGTGCAGGACGAGGACGCCGCAGCGGGAGCCGGGGAGCGCCGCCGCGGCGGTGTCGGCGATGCGGCGGGCGTCGTCGTCGAGGCAGAACAGCCGCCGGTCGCACAGCAGCAGCGCCCGCTCGAAGGCGCCGACGAACAGCTCGTCCTCGTAGGGCCAGAGCGCGAAGTCCAGGACCGTGTCGCCGGTCTCGGTGAGGGAGGCCGCCGGATACAGGCGGCGCGCGATCTTCGCGGCGGCGTCCGGATCGGGCACCAGGCCCGGCCGGAACACCTCGGCGGGTTCACCCGCGCTCGCGCACGCCAGCGCGACCGACCAAGCCATGCTCCATCCCTCCCGCGGCCGGGCGCCGGCCAGGGCTCGCCCCTCCGGCCGCGCCGTCAGCGTAAACCCTCTCGGCGGCCCGTGTGGAGGGGGTACCCACCGATCCGCCCGGCCACCCGGGCCGGGCGGACGCACCCCGTGCTACCAGCCGCGGCCGGCGAACTTCTGGTCCTCGCCGAGGGAGGCGGCGTTGATGCCGACCATGGCCTCGCCGAGACCGCGGGACACCTTGGCGATCACGTCGGGGTCGTCGTGGAAGGTGGTGGCCTTCACGATCGCCTCGGCGCGCTGGGCCGGGTTGCCGGACTTGAAGATCCCGGAGCCGACGAAGACGCCCTCGGCACCGAGCTGCATCATCATCGCGGCGTCGGCGGGGGTCGCGATGCCGCCGGCGGTGAACAGCACGACGGGCAGCTTGCCCGCCTGCGCGACCTCCTTGACCAGCTCGTAGGGGGCCTGGAGCTCCTTGGCCGCGACAAAGAGCTCGTCCTCGGGCAGGTTCTGCAGGCGGCGGATCTCCTGCCGGATCTTGCGCATGTGCGTGGTGGCGTTGGAGACGTCGCCGGTGCCCGCCTCACCCTTGGAGCGGATCATCGCCGCGCCCTCGGTGATGCGGCGCAGCGCCTCGCCCAGGCTGGTGGCCCCGCAGACGAAGGGGACGGTGAACGCCCACTTGTCGATGTGGTTGTCGTAGTCGGCGGGCGTGAGCACCTCGGACTCGTCGATGTAGTCGACGCCGAGGGCCTGCAGCACCTGCGCCTCGACGAAGTGGCCGATGCGGGCCTTGGCCATGACGGGGATGGAGACCGCGGCGATGATCCCGTCGATCATGTCGGGGTCGCTCATCCGGGAGATGCCGCCCTCGGCGCGGATGTCGGCGGGGACCCGCTCCAGGGCCATGACGGCGACCGCGCCCGCGTCTTCGGCGATCTTCGCCTGCTCGGGCGTGACGACATCCATGATCACGCCGCCCTTGAGCATCTCCGCCATGCCGCGCTTGACGCGGGCGGTCCCGGTCTCTGGCGCGGCGTTGTCAGGGGCGGGAGTGGAAGTGGACACGGGCATTCCTCACGTGGACGGACGACAAGTCTTTTTCCCATGTTATTGCCTGCTCGCATGACCTCTCGACCCGGCAGAGTGTCAGCGGAGCGCGCCGGCCGCTTACGGAGTGACGGGCGGGGGCCGCCAGGCGCGGCGGGCTAGGGGATGTAGGGCTTTCCTTCGTTGACGAGCACGACCCAGACCTGGCCGCGGGCGAAGTTCATCGGCTTGCCGTCGGCGGTGGTGTAGGTGGTGCCCTTGTCCTCGGAGGGACGCGACCACTTGGCGCCGTAGGCCTTGCCGTCGCGCAGGACGACCGCGCGCCCGGTGCCGGTGGTGTGGATCAGCGGCGTGTAGCTGCCGAGGAAGTCGTGGAACTTCGAGCGGGTCGTCTTGGCGTACTGGACGACGACGGTCTTACCCCCGAGCACCCCGCCCTCGGCGGCGCGGTCGGGGGTGCCGCCCCAGCTGGCGAGCCACCGCTTCTGCTTGGCCGACCACGTGAAGCCCATCGTGGCGGTGGGCCACCGGGCGGTGAACGACCGGGTGGGCTTGCCGCCCTCGGGGGCGTCCCCGAAGGTGAAGCCGATGTCGCGCGGCTTCGCGGCCTTCGGCGCCTGCTTCAGCAGGTTCCTCGGATCGGCGTAGAGGTTGTAGGGGATACGCCTGTCGCCGGAGCGGAAGTACGCGCCGCCCGCGTTCTCCTGGGAGATGTCGTACACGGGCGCCTTGCGGATGTACTTCTTCATCTTGCTCTGGACGCCGGAGAACGCGAAGGCGGGACGGCCGAACTGCGGAAGGATGTGCAGGTCGGAGATGCGGGCGCTGCGGACGGGCCCGACCTTCTTCGGCAGCTTGGAGGAGTAGACCGCCATCAGCCGGGTCTCGCCGCCCTCGACCTGCTCGACGTAGACGATGTCGGCGGCCGAGACGCCGCTCTGCGGGAGCGCGGGCCGGGTGTTCTCGATCTTGACCGCGAGGACGGGGTTGCCCAGCCCCTTGGCGCCGCCGGTGAACGGATGCGTCGCGGGGGTCGGCGTCCCGCCGGCCTGGGGCGCGTCCGTGGCGCTCGGCGTCGGCGGCGGCGCCGGCTTCGCGCCGTCCGAGCCCGAGCAGGCCGACAGCCCGGCGCCGAGGACGAGGACGCCCAATGCCGCGGCCGCGCGCCCCCGGACGGTGGTGTCCCAGACAGATCGCACGATCTACCCCTCCTTTGGACGATCTGCCAGAGGGTAGCGAACGTGATCCCGTGCGCTCGCCCGTCCGGTGGTACGGCCGCGCGGGGCTCCCCCGATCAATGCGGCTCCGGCGGATCGCGGGCCGTCAGATCCCGGGCGGGTCGTCGTCGATCTCGAAGAAGTCCGGGAGCGGGGCCCTCCCGGCGAGCGGGAGCACGCGGATGAGCAGCTTGCGGCGCGCGATCCGGGCCTGGGAGACGGCGTCGTTGTAGAAGCGGCGGGCGTAGGCGACCTTCGCGGCGGCGGACGACAGCTCCTCCAGGACCGCCCTGCCGTCGCCGCCGCCCCGGGCGTCGAGCGCGTCGACGAACCCGGGCTGGTCGACGGCGGCGCGCAGGGCCCGCGACAGGTCGCTCTCGGCGAACTCGCGGCCCTCGGCGTCGGCGGTGCGGGCCTCGTGGGCGGCGGTGGCCAGCACCAGGCTGGTGGCGGGGTCCAGGAGCCGGGACGCGGCCAGCTCCAGCGTGGCGGCGGCCCGCCTGACGAGCGCGGCGTCGAGCGCGGCGCGGGCGGTCTCGACCCGCACGTGCAGCCGGTCGAGACGGGTGGCGCGCCACGACACGTACACCGCGATCAGGAAGACGACGGCGATCCAGAACAGGACGTCGATGACCCAGTCGTAGGACATGCCGCCCCTACGCCCCGAGCCCGGACTCGACCACGCGGACGCGGCCGCCGGTGACGGTCTCGTAGACCCGCACCACGTCGCGGGCCACCGACGACCAGTCGTAGGTCCGCACGGCCGCGCGCGCCTCGGCCGACAGCTGCTTGCGGCGGGCCGGGTCGTCGAGCAGCGCCCCGGCCGCCGCGGCGAGCGCCTCGTGGTCGCCGACCGGGAACAGCACCCCGGCCCGGCCCCCGCGCAGGACGCGGTCGAACGCCTCGATGTCGCTGGCGATGATGGGCGCGCCCGCCGCCATGGCCTCGGCGAGGACGATGCCGAAGCTCTCGCCGCCGAGGTTGGGCGCGACGAACACGTCCACCGAGTGGTAGGCGCGGACCTTGTCGGCCTCGCTCACCAAGCCGAGCACGACGACGCGGTCGCGGAGGTCGGCCGGGACCCGGGCCAGCACGTCGCCGGCGTCGCCGGGGCCGGCGAGCAGCAGCCGCAGCCCGGGCCGCGCCCGGGCGAGGACCTCGAAGGCGCGCAGCAGCACCTGCAGGCCCTTGCGCGGCTCGTCCATCCGGCCGAGGAAGCCGAGCGCTCCCCCGTCGCCGCCCCCGGGCGGCGTGCCGGTGCGGCCGCGCCAGCCGGCCAGCGGCTCCGCCATCGCGTAGCGCTCGGTCGCGACGCCGTTCGGGATCAGCACGGCGTCACCGCCGAGATGCTCGACGAGGGTGGTGCGGGCGGCCTCCGACACCGCGATCCGGCCGGTGATCTTCTCCAGGGCGCTCTGCAGGATCGGCGCGGTGACCGACAGCGCCCGCGACCTCTCGTAGGACGCGTGGAACGTGCCGACGATGGGCCCGTCGGCCGCCCAGCAGGCGAGCAGCCCGAGCGAGGGCGCGGCGGGCTCGTGGACGTGCAGGACGTCGAACCCTCCCTCGCGGATCCAGCGCCGGACCCGCCCGGCCGACAGGAATCCGAACGCCAGCCGCGCGACCGAACCGTTGTACGGGACGGGGACGGCGCGTCCGGCGGACGCGACGTAGGGCGGCAGGTCCGCGTCGTCGTCGGCGGGCGTGATGACCGACACCTCGTGACCGAGCGCGATCAGCGCCTCGGTGAGGTCGCCGATGTGCTGCTGGACACCGCCCGGCACGTCCCAGGTGTAGGGGCAGACGAGTCCCACCTTCATCGGCCGGCCCTCATCTTCGGCCGTCCGCGAGGTCGTCCACCCAGACCTTCTGCAGCATGTGCCAGTCCTCGGGGTGGGCCGCGATGCCCTCCTCGAAGGCGCGCGCGAGGTCCTGGGTCATGGCCTGGATCTTCTCCTGTCTGCCGCCCTCGTCCGGCACGGGGACCTCCTCGTGGACCCGCGCCGCCCAGTACTCGCCCTCGTACCAGAGTGTCACGGGAATGAGGGCGGCGCCCGTCTGGAGGGCCAGCGCGGCCGACACGGCGGGCATCCGGGCGGTGGCGCCGAAGAACTCCACGTCGATGCCGCTCTCGGTCAGGTCGCGGTCGACGACCAGGCACACCGGCCGCCCGGCGCGCAGCCGCTGCGCCATCCGCCCGTAGGCGGAGGCGCCCTTGTGCGCGAGCACCTCCATCCCGAGGCCCTCGCGGAACTCGACGAACCGGTCGAACAGCGACGCGGGTTCGAGCCGCTCGGCGACGGTGGTGAAGGGGTAGCCGTTGTGCACCAGCCACGCGCCCGCGTGCTCGTAGTTGCCCATGTGGGGCAGTGCCAGGATGACCCCGCGCCCGGAGTCGAGGTTGGTGAAGATCTTCTTCTCGCCGGTGACCCGCATCCGGCCGAGGATCCGCGCCCGGTCGTACTCGGGCAGGCGGAAGACCTCCAGCCAGTAGCGGAAGTAGGAGCGCAGGACCTTCTTGCTGAGGACGCGGACCTCGTCGTCGACGGCGTCCTTGCCGAGGACGCGGCACAGGTTCTTCTCCAGCTGCCGCACGCCGCCGCCGTAGCGGTGCCAGGTGCGGTCGGCGAGCGCGGCGAACAGCAGGCGCGCCGCGCTCTCCGGCATCTTGCGGACGACCGTCCAGCCCAGGGCGTAGACGGCGTCGGTCACCTCGTCCCGAAGCGACGGCGCCTCCGCGCGGCGGGGCGTGGTCATGGACGCGGCTCCGGCGTCTTCTCGGCTCCGTTCTGCGCGCCGTTCCCGGCCCCCGCGCCCGCGCCGGGCCTCGCCTGGGCGTACACCGCCGCGAACCGCTGCCCGACGGTGATGGTGCTGAGCACGGCGAGGCCCCAGAGGGCGACGGCGAGGATGTAGGGGACGCCGAGCCCGTCGAACCCGGCCGCGACCAGGACGACGATGAGGCGCTCGGCGCGCTCGGCGATGCCGACGTTGCAGGTGTAGCCGAGGCCCTCGGCGCGGGCCTTGGCGTAGGAGACCACGACCCCGGCGACCAGGCAGTACAGGGCGACCCCGGCGAGGGGCTCCTGCCCGGCCCGGTACAGCCCGATCATCAGCCCGGCGAAGATCGCGGCGTCGGCGACGCGGTCCATGGTGGAGTCCAGGAACGCGCCGAACGCGGAGATCTTCCCGGTGACCCGGGCGACCGCGCCGTCGAGCATGTCGAACAGCACGAACGCGGTGATGACCATCGTCCCCCAGAAGAACTCCCCGCGGGGGAACAGCACGAGCGCGCCGGCGGCGACGCCGATCGTCCCGATGACGGTGATGGCGTTCGGCGAGACCCCGGTCCGCGCGACCGCCTGTCCGACGGGGGTGAGGACTCGCCCCAGCGCGGGCCTGATCTTGTTGAGCATCGACGTCCGTTCTCGTGATCATCGGGAGTCGCGGCCACCGGGAGTCGTGCTCACCGGAGCGGCCCCGCCGCGGGCGACCGGCGCTCGCGCGGCGCGCCCATCGTAGTGCGCACGCCGCGGACGCGCGGCCGGTCGCCCGGGCCGCCGCCCCGCGGCCCGGACCGATCGCGGTTGTTTGCCGTTCACCCCTTGTGATCCCGGCCCTCACGGGAAAGGCTGTTGACACGGGTGTGACGTCGGTCACGCGCGATGGACGAGGTCGGACGCCGCACTCGGACGTCAGGGCCGGGCCCGCGGGGCCGGGCCCCAGCCGCACGCGGGCCTCCGCGAGAGGCCCGTCCGAGGAGGTAGTCATGGCGGACAAGGGAGGCCACCCGGGAGCCCCCGGCAGGGCACCGGAGGCCGACGGGTGCGACAGGGTGCGCAATGTCGCGCTGGTCGGCCATTCGGGGGCCGGCAAGACCACGCTCGTCGAGGCGCTGCTCGCCGCCACGGGCACGCTGCAGCGGGCGGGGAAGGTCGAGGACGGCACCACCGTCAGCGACTTCGACGAGGTCGAGGTGCGCCAGCAGCGCTCGGTCAACCTCGCGCTCGCGCCGCTGACGCACGGCGACATCAAGGTCAATCTCATCGACACCCCCGGCTACGCCGACTTCGTCGGCGACCTGCGGGCCGGGCTGCGCGCCGCCGACGCGGCCCTGTTCGTGATCTCGGCGGTGGACGGCATCGACGGGCTCACCCGGATGATCTGGGAGGAGTGCGCGGCGGTGCGGATGCCCCGCGCGGTCGTCATCACCAAGATCGACCAGCAGCGCGGCGACTACGACGACGTGGTCATGACCTGCCAGGACGTCTTCGGCGAGGGCGTCGCGCCGCTGTACTTCCCGGCCCAGGGCGACGACGGCTTCAAGGGCCTGATCGGGCTGCTGTCGCAGCGCTGCCTCGACTACTCGACCGGGAAGCGCACCGAGTGCGACCCCGATCCCCGGTACCTGGACCAGATCTCCGAGCAGCGTGCCTCGCTCATCGAGGGGATCATCCAGGAGAGCGAGGACGAGACCCTCATGGACCGCTACCTGTCCGGTGAGGAGATCGACGTCAAGGCGCTCATCGAGGACCTGGAGACCGCGGTGGCGCGCGGCAGCTTCTACCCCGTCCTCGCGACGTCGGTGCCGCACGGCGACCACCCCGGCCCGGTCGTCGGCATGCTGGAGCTCCTGGAGGTCATCACCCAGGCGTTCCCCTCCCCCCTCGAACACGGCATCCCGCCGGTGACCCCCGTGGCGGGCGGGCCCCCGAAGGAGATCTCCTGCGATCCGGACGGGCCGCTGGTCGCCGAGGTCGTCAAGACCACGTCCGACCCCTACGTCGGGCGGATCTCGCTGGTCCGCGTCTTCTCCGGGACGCTGCGCCCCGACACGACCGTGCACGTCTCCGGGCACGGCATGGAGGACCGCGGCCACGAGGACCACGACGTCGACGAGCGCGTCGGCGCGCTCACCTCGCCGCTGGGCAAGACGCAGCGCACCGTGGCGTCGTGCGGGGCGGGCGACATCTGCGCGGTGGCGAAGCTCGGGCGCGCCGAGACCGGCGACACGCTGTCGGATCCGGGCACTCCCCTGGTGATGGCTCCCTGGTCCATGCCGGACCCGCTGCTGCCGGTCGCGATCCGCGCGAAGTCCAAGGCCGACGAGGACAAGCTGAGCCAGGCGCTCGGCCGGCTCGTCGCCGAGGACCCGACGCTGCGGCTGGAGAACAACGCCGAGACGCGGCAGCTGGTGCTGTGGTGCATGGGCGAGGCCCACGCCGACGTGCTGATCGAACGGCTGCGGGCCCGGTACGGCGTCGAGGTCGAGCGGGTGGACCTGCGCGTCCCGCTGCGGGAGACGTTCGGCGGGGCGGCGAAGGGCCTCGGCCGGCACGTCAAGCAGAGCGGCGGGCACGGCCAGTACGGCATCTGCCACATCGACGTCGAGCCGCTGCCCTCCGGCGAGGGCTTCGAGTTCGTCGACAAGATCGTCGGCGGGGTCGTCCCGCGCCAGTTCATCCCGTCGGTCGAGAAGGGCGTCCGGCAGCAGATGGAGCGCGGCGTGTCCGCCGGGTACCCGATGGTCGACATCAGGGTCACGCTGCACGACGGCAAGGCCCACTC
Organism: Actinomadura verrucosospora; assembly: GCF_039540335.1. Taxonomy (NCBI): domain Bacteria; kingdom Bacillati; phylum Actinomycetota; class Actinomycetes; order Streptosporangiales; family Thermomonosporaceae; genus Actinomadura; species Actinomadura verrucosospora. The sequence goes on from NZ_BAABEV010000019.1 coordinate 63,741, forward strand.
GGTCGACTCCTCGGACATGGCGTTCCAGGCCGCCGGGGCGCTCGCGCTGAAGGACGCGGCGGGCCGGGTGCCGATCCTGCTGCTGGAGCCGGTCGACGAGGTCGAGGTGCTGATCGCCGACGAGTACGTGGGACAGATCATGTCCGACCTCACCTCGCGGCGCGGCCGGGTGCTCGGCTCCCAGGCGGTGCCCGGCGGACGCACGATGATCAAGGCGGAGGTGCCGCAGCTGGAGATCGTCCGGTACGCGATCGACCTGCGGTCGATGTCGCAGGGCACCGGCACGTTCACCCGCGGCTTCCTGCGGTACGAGCCGCTCCCGTCGCATCTCGCCGACAAGGTCGCCGCCGACGGCAAGGACGGCTGACCGCACGCCCGCGGACGGGGTCCGGCGCGGGCCGGGCCCCGCCCGTCCCCTCCGCCGCGGTGACGCGCGGCGCCCGCGGACGCGACCTCGGGGGGAGCCGGGCTCATCCCGCAGGGTGACCCGCGATTCGGCCGCAGGACCGATGATCAGGGCCGGTCCGCGGTGGCATCGTGGTCGCACAATGGAAAACGTGGACGACCCCCGAGTCCCGGCCGCCCCCGGTCGCCGGGCGTTCATCAAGGGGTTCGGCCTGGCGGCCGCCGGAGCGGTCACGCTGGGCGCGGGGGCGGAGGCGGTCGGCGCCGTGGTCGGGTCCGGGAACCCGCCGTCGTCGGCGATGGCGGTGCCCATCGCCGGCCCGTGGCGGCCCGGGAGCGCGCATGTCGACGTGGTCTGGGGCGTCGACACCGCCCAGAAGCTCGTCGCCCTCACCTTCGACGACGGGCCGATGCCCAACTGGACGCCCATGGTGCACGACATCCTGGACGCCGAGCGGGTCAAGGCCACGTTCTTCCTCGTCGGGGAGCGGCTCGTCCGGCACGCGCGGCTCGTGCACGGGCGGATGGACCGGCACGAGGCCGGCAACCACACCTGGCAGCACCAGGACCTGTCGCGCCTCTCCGACGAGCGGGCCCTGGAGCAGTTGCGGCGCGCCCACAACGCCATCGGGCGGATCGTCGGGAAGGAGCCGCGGTTCCTGCGGCCCCCGTTCGGCCACCTGGGCGGGACCACGCTGAGCGCCGCGTGCCGGTTCGACTACGACATCGCGCTGTGGTCGATCAAGATGCTGGAGAAGACCTACGAGGACGACCCGCCGGCACTGGTGGACTACATCGTCGGCAACACCGGGCCCGGCACGATCCTGCTCGCCCACGACACCGGCAACCACGACCGCCTGGTCGCGCTGCGCAACCTCGTCCCCATGATCCGCGGCCTGCGCGCCAAGGGCTTCGAGTTCGTCACGGTCTCGGAGCTGATGAGCGTCTCGCAGGCCCCCTCCCGCGCGCCGGGCGACGGGGGCCTGCGGCGCGCCGTGCCCCCCGCCTAGGACGGCCGGCGCGCGGACGCCGGAAGGTCAGTCGTGCGGCCAGGCGTCGGCCAGCATCTGCCGGGTGTCGCGCAGGAGCTGCGGGAGCACCTTGGTGTGCCCGACGACCGGCATGAAGTTGGTGTCGCCGCCCCAGCGCGGGACGACGTGCTGGTGCAGGTGGGCCGCGATGCCGGCGCCGGCGACGAGACCGAGGTTCATGCCGACGTTGAAGCCCTGCGCGCCGCTGGCCTTGCGCAGCGCCGTCAGGGACCGCTGCGTGAACGTCGCCAGCTCCACGTACTCCGGCTCTTCGAGGTCGGCGTAGTCGGCGACGTGCCGGTACGGGACCACCATCAGGTGCCCGGAGTTGTAGGGGTAGAGGTTCAGCACCGTGAACACCGACGTCCCGCGCGCGACGATGAGCCCGTCCTCGTCGCTCATCTTCGGGATCTCGCAGAACGGGCAGCCGTCGCCCGAGCCCGCGCCCGTGGGCTTGTTCTCGCCCTTGATGTAGGCCATCCGGTGCGGGGTCCACAGCCGCTGGAAGTTGTCGGGCGTGCCGGCGCCGCCCCTCTCCTCCTCGAAGCGGGGCGTGCGCTCGTTCCCGGCGCCTGCCCCGGGCGCGTCCTCGCGCCCCTGCTGCACCACGGACTCCTCCGGCTCTGCGCTCAAGGCGGCGGTCTCCTTTTGTTCACGGCCTGACCAGCAGCATAGAGAGAGACGCCCTCGGGCCTGTAGCCGGGATCCCCTAGCATGGCCCGTCGGCGGGTCTTCGGACGCGCCCGCGATCCGGTGCCTGCGTGACGTTCCGCGCGTCGCTCCGACACCATGGTCACCCGACCGAACCGCAGGGAGCGATCATGACCGGGCTCGACAAGCGCCAGACCGGGAACGCCGAGCAGGGGCCGGGGGCCGGGCCCGGACCGCGGTTCCCCGGGGCGCCCGCCGGCCGCCCGGAGACCGATCCTCCCCCCGTCACGCCGTCGCAGGGCCCTGGTTCCCCGGCCGCACCTTCCCCTGGCGTGCCGTCCTCTGGCATGCCGTCCCAGAGCGTGCCCTCCCCGAACATCTCGTCCCCGGGTGCGCCGCTTCCGGGGATGCCGCAGGGGGCACCGCTGTCCGCGCCACCCGCGACCGCGACGCAGCAGCCGGTCCCGCCCCCGCGGGGCGTGCTGTCGTCGGGGCCGAACGCGGTGCCGATGACCATGCACGGCTCGTCCGGCGACCTCAGCGCGCCGGTGGACGGCCGCATCACGATCGGCAACGCGGTGATCGGGAAGATCGCCGCGTTCGCCGCGCTGGAGGTGGAGGGCGTCGCCGGCCTCAGCGTCCGGGAGGAGCCCGCCGCCACGGGCGTTCGCGTCGTCCAGAACGACGACGAGGTCACGCTGGACGTCGCCATCGCCGTCGAGTACGGCCTCGTGATCAAGGACGTGGCGACGAAGGTCAAGGCGAACGTGGCGCGGGTGGCGGGCATGATGCTCGGGACGCGGGTCGCCGCCGTCAACGTGTCGGTCGAGGACGTCCGTCAGGCGGGACGGGCGTAGCAGTTCTCCATCCCGCCCCCCACCGAGATCGTGGTGACCTTGACGCGCTCGACCAGCTGCGGCGCGACGCCCGTGAAGTGGAACGTCTGCGGCCCGCCGGTGCGCACGGTCCTCTGCTGGGCGGTGGGCTCCCGTCCGCGCAGTGACAGCTCCGCCCGGATCGCGCCGCTGGCGGAGACCGCGATGACGACGTCCACGCCCGTGGGAGTGGCCCGGTAGGACGCCGTCCCCTTCGGGCAGGCGCCGACGCCGCCGCTCGATCCGTTCTGGGAAGGGATCTGCGGTCCGCCGCCAGGGCCGCCGGACCCGCCGCCGGGATAGGGCCGGTCGCCTCCGGTCTGCTGCGGTGCGGGACCGGTCGGGGTGACGGGCAGGCCCTCGCCTCCGGGGAGGCCCGTCCCCGCCTCCGGCGCGGACGGGTCCGCCGTCCCGCCGGAGCCGGCGGCCCCCTTCGTGCCCTCGTCCATCAGGGGCATGAGGAGCACGATGACGGCGGCCGCGACGAGCGCCAGGGTGCCGGTGTAACCGGCGATCCGGAGCCAGAGCGACCGCCCCCGCCGCCCCGGCCTCCTGGACTTCATCTCCGCTGACTCCCCGGTCCTCGAACGTGATCGATGAGGCTACCGGCTCAGACCTGCACGCGGGTCCGCACGGCCTCGACGATCTCCTCGACCGCCTCGTCGATCGGGACGCCGTTCTTCTGCTCGCCGTTGCGGTACCGGAACGACACCGCGTCCTTGGCGACGTCGTCGTCGCCCGCCAGCAGCATGTACGGCACCTTCTGCTTCTGGGCGTTGCGGATCTTCTTCTGCATCCGGTCGGAGGAGGCGTCCACCTCGACGCGCAGGCCGTGCTCGCGCAGCCGCGCGGCGACCTTGTCCAGGTGCGGGACGTGGGCGTCGCCGATCGGGATGCCGACCGCCTGCACCGGCGCCAGCCACGGCGGCATCGCGCCCGCGTAGTGCTCCAGCAGGACGCCGAAGAACCGCTCGATCGACCCGAACAGCGCCCGGTGCAGCATCATGGGCCGCTGCCGGGTGCCGTCGGCCGCCTGGTACTCCAGGCCGAAGCGCTCGGGCTGGTTGGGGTCGACCTGGATGGTCGACAGCTGCCAGGTGCGCCCGATCGCGTCCTTGGCCTGCACGGAGATCTTGGGGCCGTAGAACGCCGCGCCGCCCGGGTCGGGGACGAGGTCGAGCCCGGTGGACTCGGCGGCGCCGCGCAGGGCGGCGGTGGCCTTCTCCCACATCTCGTCCGAGCCGATGAACTTGTCGGACTCGTCGCGGGTGGACAGCTCCAGGTAGAACTCGTTCAGCCCGTAGTCGCGCAGCAGGCCGAGGACGAAGTCGAGGAGGCGCTTGATCTCCTCGCCCATCTGGTCCTCGGTGCAGTAGATGTGCGCGTCGTCCTGGGTCATGCCCCGGACGCGGGTGAGGCCGTGCACGACGCCCGACTTCTCGTACCGGTACACCGACCCGAACTCGAACAGCCGCAGCGGCAGCTCCCGGTAGGACCGGCCGCGCGCCCGGAAGATCAGGTTGTGCATCGGGCAGTTCATCGGCTTGAGGTAGTAGTCGCCGCCGTCGACCTCCATGGCGGGGAACATGTCGTCCTTGTACCAGCCGAGGTGCCCGGAGGTCTCGAACAGGTGGCCCTTGGTGATGTGCGGGGTGTTGACGAACTCGTACCCCTCCTCCTCGTGCCGGCGGCGCGAGTAGTCCTCCATCACCTTGCGGACGGCGCCGCCCTTCGGGTGGAAGACGGCGAGGCCGCTGCCGATCTCGTTCGGGAAGGAGAACAGGTCGAGCTCGGCGCCGAGGCGGCGGTGGTCGCGCTTCTCGGCCTCCTCCAGGAACTTCAGGTACTCGTCCTGCTTGTCGCGGGACTCCCAGGCGGTGCCGTAGATCCGCTGGAGCTGCGGGTTCTTCTCGCTGCCGCGCCAGTAGGCGCCGCCCGAGCGCATCAGCTTGAACGCGGGGATGACCCGGGTGGACGGCAGGTGCGGGCCGCGGCACAGGTCCTTCCAGCGCAGCTCGCCGGACTTGGCGTCCAGGTTGTCGTAGATGGTCAGCTCGCCGCCGCCCACCTCGACCTCGGCGCCGTCGGCGGCGTCCGCGACCGGGCCGGACCCCTTCAGCCCGATCAGCTCCAGCTTGTAGGGCTCGGCGGCCAGCTCGGCGCGCGCGTCCTCCTCGGAGACGGGGCGGCGGGCGAACCGCTGCCCCTGCTTGACGATCTCGCGCATCCGCTTCTCGATGCGCTTGAGGTCGTCGGGGGTGAACGGCTCGGGGACGTCGAAGTCGTAGTAGAAGCCGTTCTCCACCGGCGGGCCGATGCCCAGCTTCGCCTCGGGGAACAGCTCCTGGACGGCCTGCGCCATCACGTGGGCGGCGGAGTGGCGCATGATCGCCCGGCCGTCGTCCGAGCCGATCCGCACCGGCTCGACGGCGTCGCCGTCGCGCAGCTCGCCCGCGAGGTCGCGCAGCTCGCCGTTGACGCGGGCGGCGATCACGGTGCGGCCGTCGGCCTCCAGCGCCTGGCCCGCGGTGGTGCCCGCCGGCACCGCCCGCTCGCTGCCGTCGAGGGTGATGCGCAGCTCAGACACGGTGGACACGGGTACTCCTCGCGATGATGGGTCGGGGTCAACGGGGTTCGATGCTATCGACTCGGGGGGTCCCCCGGACGCGTGCGGTTCCATCGGCCGCTCCTCTCGGTCGGCGGAGGGCCCGCGGCGTCCCCGGACGGCGGAAGGGCCCCGGGGATCGCTCCCGGGGCCCTTCCGCGTGCAATGTCAGGACATGCCGCCGTCGCGCCGGGAGGAACCCGGCGTCGTCGTCTCTGCGGACACGTACGGCATGGATCCACTCTAACCGATGGGCGGGCGGGCGGCCCGGCCTTTACGCGCGGGCCCGCGGGGCGGCGAGGTCGTCCATGTCCTCCAGTTCGCGCCCCTTGGTCTCGGGGACCGCGCGGAACACGAACAGGAACGCCAGGATCGAGAACAGGGTGTAGAGGCCGTAGGCGAGGCCCAGGGAGAAGCCGGAGATGCCGGGGAACGTCGTGGTGACCACCCAGTTGGCCAGCCACTGCGAGGCGGCGGCGACGGCCAGGGCGGAGGCCCGGATGAAGTTGTTGAACATCTCGCCGAGCATCACCCACACGACCGGCCCCCACGTCGCCGCGAAGGAGGCGACGAACACGTTGGCCGCGACGAGCGCCACGGGACCGGCGACGCCGCGGAGGTCGGGCGCGCCGTCCACCACGGGGGCGGTCGCGAAGCAGAGCGTGAGGGTGCCGAGGGAGACCGCCATGCCGGCGGCTCCGGCCAGCAGCAGCGGGCGCCGCCCGATCCGGTCGACGAGCGCGATCGCGACCAGCGTGAACGCGACGTTGACGACCGAGTTGATCACCGAGGTGAGCATCGCGTCGTTCTCGGAGAACCCGACGGCCTGCCACAGCGAGGAGGAGTAGTAGAAGATCACGTTGATGCCGACGAACTGCTGGAACACCGACAGCAGGATCCCGGCCCACACGATCGGCATCAGGCCGAACCGGCCGCCGCGCAGGTCGCCGAGCCGGACGGGCCGGTCCGCGGCGATGGAGCGGACGATCTCGCTGATCTTCACGTCCACGTCGCCGCGGCCCATCACGCGCCGCAGCACCTGCCGCGCGCGGGCCGTCTCGTGCTTCTTGACCAGGTAGCGGGGCGACTCGGGGATCGTGGTGGCGATCACGCCGTACAACACGGCCGGGACGATGGCGCTGGCGAACATCCACCGCCACGCGCCGCCGCCCCAGGGGAACGTTCCGGTGGCGCCGCCGTCGGACACCCGCGCGATGACGTAGTCGACCACGAGGGCGGCGAAGATGCCGAGCACGATCGCCATCTGCTGCAGCGAGCCGAGCCGGCCGCGCAGCGCGGCCGGGGCGATCTCGGCGATGTAGGCGGGCGCGATCACCGACGCGGCGCCGATGGCGAGGCCGCCGACCAGCCGCCAGGCGGTGAGGTCCACGGCGCTGAAGGCCAGCGCGGAGCCGAGCGAGCTGACCACGAACAGCCCGGCGGCGATGAGCATCACCCGCACCCGGCCGATCCGGTCGCTCAGCGGCCCCGCGAACCAGGCCCCGGCGGCGCAGCCGAGCAGCGCGGCGGAGACCACGAAGCCGACCGCGAAGCCGCCGAGGCCGAACTCCTTCTTGAGCGCGTCGACCGTCCCGTTGATCACTGAGGAGTCGTAGCCGAACAGGAATCCGCCGAGGGCCGCCGCTCCCGCCAGCAGCGCCGCCACCGCCGCGGAGTGCGAGGTCCCGTCCTCGCGGTGCTCGTCCGCCTGCCTCGGTCCGCTGCCCGCTGCCGTCATGGAGCCCGATCTTCCCCGGGAGCCGGACCTTATGCGGGCGGCGTCCGGTCAGTCGCGCACGGCGATTCCGAGCACGTGCGGCGAGGCCGGGTTGGCCCGGCTCGGCTCGGGGAACTCGAACCGCCGCTCGGCGCGCACGGTGAAGCCGCTGCCGGCGATCCACTCGCCCGTCGGGCGCGTGACGTGGCAGCCGGCGGCGAAGAACGGCCACAGCAGGTCGGCGTAGCGCTGGAACCGCACCTTGCCGGGCGTGCCGCCCCGCACGTGTTCGTAGTAGCGCAGCTCGCCGCCCGGCTTGAGGACGCGCCGCAGCTCGGCCAGCGCCCGGATGGGGTCCCGGACCGAGCACAGCACGAGCGACGCCACCGCCACGTCGAACGACGCGTCGTCGAGGTCGAGGTCCTCGGCGAGGCCGGGGCGCACCGTGATCGGGACCGGCGCGCGGCCGGCCGCGTGGGCGGCCTTCGCGCGCAGCCGCGGCTCGGGCTCGACGGCGACGACCTCGGTGACCTCGGGCGGGTAGTGCGGGAAGTTGGCCCCGTATCCGGCGCCCACCTCCACCACGCGGCCGGACACCCCGGCCAGCAGCTCCGCGCGGCACGCGTCGCCGCCCGCCTTGGCGCAGCCGGCGTCCAGCCGCGGATAGAGGCGGGCGAAGATCGGATGGCTCAGGTCGGTCATTCCCGCAGTCTCCGCCGCCCCGGCGATCACCGCAAGATCGGCGGCCCCGGGCTCGCCGGCCTCACCAGTCGGCGGCGGACTCGTCGGCGAGCCGGACCAGGCCGCCGCCCGAGTCGACGTCGTACCGGCGCATCGCGCTGAGCGGCGGCGAGTAGACGTGGACGCTGACGGCGGGCGCGTCCGAGGTGTTGCGCACGTCGTGGACGTAGCCCGGCCCGAAGGAGTGGGCCTGCCCGGCTCCGACGCCGCGGGCGGTCCCGATCCGCCGCGCGGCGGTGACGCGCTGTTCCTCCAGGGTCCCGAGGGCGACCGCGAACGCGCCCGCGGAGTCGCCGTGGTCGTGGAAGCCGGTCGACTGGCCGGGAAGCCAGCTGATCAGCCAGATCTCGTGGTCGGCGTCCTGGTGGACGCGCTCGTACCAGCGCCCTCTCGGGTCGAGCCGGACCCGGAGCAGCCACTCCCCCGGGTCGGCGGCGAGCCCGCGCGCCCGTTCGGCGAGGCTCCGGGGCGTGAAGGGGGCGCCCTCGGGCGCGGGCACGGTGAGGCCGGTCGTGGTGACGGTCATGCGGTCGCTCTCCTAGCGGTGTGCTGCCATTCCTCGTCGCGCTGGGCGGGACGGGCGGCGACACAGCGCGCTGGCCTGGCGGCGCAGGTCGACATGGAGGCGCTCGTGGCGGAGTCCGGTGATCGGCACGGGCACCAGCGTGGCCCAGATTCCATATAAAGTCAATCGGAAATAGCTGTTTACCGTCCCTCCCCGCCGCCGCGGGCGCCGCCCGGGCCTGATACCCAGGGGCTGGATCGGATCTCCCTCCACCGGGTCAGGCCTCCGGGGAGCCGGGCGTTCTAGGCTCGCAGCCAAATGAACGATCCAGACCGCCCCGCGACCGCGGGCCGCACCCGGCTGGCCGCCGGCGTCCGCGCCGCCCTCGTGCCCGGCCACGACGAACCGGCCGTCACGCTGCTGCCCGCCCACCCGGCGCTGCGCATCCCGATCCTGATCGTCCTGACGCTGCTGGCCGTCGGCTTCACCGCCGGGGACATCGCCATCTCCATCACGCAGTACCACGTCAACGCCCAGCTGGCCTGGCCCCTCGGCGCGCTGCAGGCGTTGCCCCTGCTGTTCGCGGCCCGCTGGCCCCTGGCCGCCTGGCGGGTCGCGGCGACCGGGCTGCTGCTGACGGTCTTCGTCCGGCACGGCGAGGGCTTCATGCCGTGGCCGGTGACGGCGATCCTCGCCCTCATCATCATCCTGTTCTTCGTCGGCGTCGGCGCCGCCCGGCAGACCACCGTCGGCGTCGGCGCGGTGACCATCGCCGGCGTGCTGGCGCCCGCCGTGCTGATCGGGATGCCCGGCTGGTTCGGCATGATCCTCGCCGGCATCGCGGCGGTCACGCTGACCTTCGGCGACGCGGTCGGCGGGCGGCACTCGGCCGTGGAGGAGCTGCGGTGGCGCGAGGAGCAGCACCGGCGCGACCTCGCCCGGCAGGCGGTGCTGGAGGAGCGGGCCCGCATCGCCCGCGAGCTGCACGACGTCGTCGCCCACCACATGTCGGTGATCGCGATGCAGGCGGAGGCCGCCCCCTACAAGATCCCCGAGCTGCCGGACGCGGCGCGGCAGACCTTCGAGGTCGTCCGGGACGCGGCCCGCGAGGCGCTGACCGAGACGCGCCGGGTCGTCGGGCTCCTGCGCGCCGACGACGAGGGCGCCGAGCGCGCCCCCCAGCCCGGCCTGGAACGGCTGGACGACCTGATCGGCGCGGCCCGCCGCTCGGGACTGTCGGTCGCGAGCACCGTCGTCGGGATGCCGCGCCCCCTGCACGCCGGGGTCGACCTGTCGGCGTACCGGATCGTCCAGGAGTCGCTGAGCAACGCCTCCCGGTACGCGCCGGGCTCCCGGGTCCACGTCGAGGTGCGGTACGGCAACGACACCCTGACGGTGACGGTCACCGACGACGGCGCCCGCAGCACGCCGGAGGAGTCGCACGGCGGCGGCCACGGGCTGGTCGGCATGCGCGAGCGCGCCACGATGCTCGGCGGCAGCCTCGACGCCGGGCCGCGCGAGGACGCCGGCTGGTCGGTCGTCGCCGAGCTCCCCTATGGCGATCCGGACTAGCCGGGGCGGGCCGGAGCATCCCGGCCGTAGGGTTGTGCCGTGACGATTCGGGTGCTGATCGCCGACGACCAGGTGATGATCCGCGACGGGCTCGCGGCGCTGCTGTCCTCCGATCCCGGGATCGAGGTGATCGGGCAGGCGGGCAACGGCCGCGAGGCGGTGGAAATGGCCCGCCGGCTCGACCCGGACGTGGTCGTCATGGACATCCGGATGCCCGAGATGGACGGCCTGGCCGCCACCGCCGAGCTGGCCGGCTCCCCCGACCCGGACGCGGACCCGGCCGGCGCCCGGCCGAAGGTGCTCATGCTGACCACCTTCGACCTCGACGAGTACGTCTACGAGGCGCTCGGCGCGGGGGCCAGCGGCTTCCTGCTGAAGGACGCCTCGGCGGCGGACCTGGTGAACGGCGTGCGGGTGGTGGCGGCGGGCGACGCGCTGCTCGCCCCGTCCATCACCCGCCGGCTGATCGGCGACTTCGCGCGCCGGCGCCGCCACCAGCGGCCGAGCCCGAAGGCGACCGCGGGCCTGACGCCGCGCGAGCTGGACGTGCTGCGGCTCATGGCCCGCGGCCTGTCCAACGCCGAGATCGCCGCCGAGCTGGTGCTGGCCGAGCAGACGGTGAAGACGCACGTCGGGCACGTGCTGACCAAGCTCGGGCTGCGCGACCGCACCCAGGCCGTCGTCTACGCCTACGAGAACGGGCTCGTCGGCTAGCGGCGGGCGCGGCTCAGCGCGACGGGTCGAGGACGAGCTTGCCGGTGGTGCGGCGGGCGCGCAGGTCCTCGTGGGCCTGCCGCGCCCCGGTCAGCCCGTACTCGCCGCCGGCGACGACGCGGACCACGCCGTCCGCGGCGAGGGCGAACAGCTCGTCCAGCGCCTGGCGCATCACGTTGCCGGGGAGCTGGAAGACGTGCGCCAGCCACATGCCGGAGATCGTGGTGGAGTGCGACATGAGCGTGGCGGGCCGGACGGGCGAGGGCTCCGTGCGCGACGCCATGCCGTAGAAGGCGAGGCGGCCGAACGGGGCCAGGGCGCGCAGGCTCTGGTCGGTCACCGTCCCGCCGGTCATCTCCAGGACGGTGTCGACGCGCCTGCCCTCGTTGGCCTCGATCAGCGCCCGGGTGAGGTCGGGCACGCCCGCGTCGATCGCGACGTCGGCTCCGAGGTCGAGGGCGAGCTGCCGCTTGCGCTCCGACGAGGCGGTCGCGATGACCCGCCCGGCGCCCCACGCCTTGGCGAGCTGCACGGCGATCGTCCCGACCCCGCCCGCGGCGGCGTGCACGACGACGGACTCGCCGGGCTCCAGGTGGACGCTGCGGCGCAGCAGCACCCACGCCGACGCCCCCTGGACGATCATGCCGAGGGCGGTGACGTCGTCGATCTCGTCCGGGACGTCCCAGGCCAGCGCCTCGGGCGCGACGGCCTTCTCCGCGTAGCCGCCGCTGCCGACGAGCGCGACGACGCGGCGGCCGTCGGGCGTGGCGCCCACGACCTCGCCGCCCGGCACCATCGGCAGTGTGGACTCCGAGAGGTAGCTGTTCTCGGCCTGGTGGGTGTCGGCGTAGTTGACGCCGGCCCGGGAGACGTCGATGAGCAGGTGCCCCGGCCCGGCGGCCGGCTCGGGAAGCTCGGCGACGGTCAGGACCTCGGGACCGCCGAACTCGGTGATCTGTATCGCGCGCATGACTCTCCTCGGAAGCTCTCGGATGCTCAGCGGGGGCCGGGGACGCCGCGGAAGCGGAACGGCTCGGACGGGCGGCCCGGCACCACGTACCACGCCTCGCCGGCGCCGCCGGCGTCCAGGATCCGCATGAACGCCTCGACCACGTCCCCCACCTCCAGGATCGGGAAGCCCGTCTTCTGGAGGTGCCCCTTCATCGGGGTCAGGATGTCCGTGTCGGCGAAGGAGGGGCACAGCGCGTTCACGCGGACGCCCTCCTCGGCGAACGCGGGGCCGAGGGCGCGGACCAGTCCGACCACGGCCGCCTTGTTCGCGCCGTAGACCGGGTCGAACGGCGTCGCCGTGAGCGCGGCCATGCTCGCGGTGGCCACGATGTCGCCGCCGCCCCGGGCGCGCAGCGCGGGCAGCGCGGCGTGCGCGCCGAACACGACGCCGTCGAGGTTGATCCCCATGGCCCGCCGGTACGCCGCGAGGTCGAAGTCGTCGCCGACGCCCCCGCCGCCCGCCACCCCGGCGTTGAGGAACGCCACGTCCAGACCCCCGAAGCGGTCGACGGCGGTCGCGACGGCAGCCTCGCTGTCGGCGGGGTCGCGCACGTCGCAGCGGACGAAAGCGCCGTCCAGCTCCTCCGCGAGCGCGTCCCCGGCCTCCACGTCGACGTCGGCGAGCACGACCCGCGCGCCCTCGCGGGCGAGGCGGCGCGCCACCGCGGCCCCGATTCCGTTGGACCCGCCCGTGACCAGTGCGACCTTGCCGGTGCCGTCGAAGGGTGCCATGGGGGACTCCTCCCGAAGTAACTGACTCGTCAGTTACTCTAGCGGAATGGACTTCGGTTTGAGCGAGCGGGCCCGAGACCACCTCGGCCGCCTCCAGGACTTCATGGACTCCCACGTCTACCCGGCCGAGCCGGTCTACGCGGCCCAGCGGGCGGAGCTGCGCGCGGCGGGCCGCGAGCACCACGTCCCGCAGGTGGTCGAGGACCTCAAGGCCGAGGCGCGCGGGCGCGGCCTCTGGAACCTGTTCCTTCCCGACAGCGAGGACCCCGCGCACGGCCTCTCGGTCACCGACTACGCCTCGCTCGCCGAGCTGACGGGCCGCTCCCCCAGCCTGGCGCCGGAGGCCATCAACTGCGCGGCGCCCGACACCGGCAACATGGAGGTCCTGCACCTGTTCGGCACGCCCGAGCAGAAGGAGCGCTGGCTCGCGCCGCTGCTGAGGGGCGAGATCCGCAGCGCGTTCGCGATGACGGAGCCGGACGTGGCGAGCTCGGACGCCACCAACATCTCCACCCGCATCGAGCGCGACGGCGACCACTACGTCGTCAACGGCCGCAAGTGGTGGATAAGCGGCTCCGCCGACCCGCGCTGCAAGATCATGATCGTGATGGGCAAGACGGACCCCGAGGGCCACCCCTACCGGCAGCAGTCGATGGTGCTCGTGCCGCTCGACGCGCCCGGGGTGGAGGTCGTCCGGCCGCTGCCCGTGTTCGGCTACCAGGACCAGCACGGCCACTGCGAGATCACCTTCACCGACGTCCGCGTCCCGGTGGAGAACCTGGTCGGCGAGGAGGGCGGCGGCTTCGCCATCGCGCAGGCCCGCCTCGGCCCCGGCCGCATCCACCACTGCATGCGCGCGATCGGGATGGCCGAGCGGGCGCTGGAGCTGATGTGCGAGCGCGCGGTGTCGCGCGTCGCCTTCGGCGGGCCGCTGGCCAAGCAGGGCGTGGTGCGCCAGCAGATCGCCGAGTCGCGGATGGCGATCGAGCAGGCCCGGCTGCTCACCCTCAAGACAGCCTGGCTGATCGACGAGCACGGCGTTCAGGCCGCCCGGTCCGAGGTCGCCGCGATCAAGGTGATCGCCCCGCGCGTCGCGCTGGACGTGGTGGACCGGGCGATCCAGGTGCACGGCGGCGCCGGCGTCAGCGACGACACCCCGCTCGCCGCGATGTGGGCCGGGCTGCGCACGCTGCGCCTCGCGGACGGCCCGGACGAGGTCCACGTGCGGAGCGTGGCCCGCGCCGAGCTCGGACGGTACCTCGGCACATGACGGACGGCACGGGGGAGGCGGCGCCGGGCGCGCGGCGGCGCATGCCGCACGCCCGGCGGCGCGAGCAGCTGCTCCAGGCGGCGCTGGCGGAGTTCGGACGGCGCGGCTACCACCTGACCCAGATGGAGCACGTGGCGTCGGAGGCGCAGGTGTCCAAGGCGCTGCTGTACCAGCACTTCACCTCCAAGGAGGAGCTGTTCGCCGAGGTCACCGAGGCGATCGTGGCCGAGCTCACCGGCCGGCTGAACCGGGCCGTGCTCGCCGCGCACGGTTCGGCGGACGGCATCCGGGCGATGATCCGGGTGCTGTTCGACTACGCCACCGAGGAGCCGGACGCGTGGGCCCTCGTGGTCCGGCACCTCGACAAGCCCGAGGTGGGCCTGGAGCTGCGGGAGCTGCGGGACCGGCTCGGCACCGCGTTCGCCGACCTGCTGCTGCGCCGCCGCCGCGCCGACCCGGCGCTGTCGCCGGCGGCGCTCGCGGTGAACGAGCGGCGGGCGCGGCTGCTCGTCCCGCTGATGTACGGGTCGATGCTGTCGATGGTGTCGTGGTGGCTGGAGCATCCCGACACGCCGCGCGAGCGCGCCGAGCAGATGGCCGTGGAGTTCATCTGGCTCGGCCTGGACCGGCTCCGGGCGGGCGAGCGCCTGCCGAAGGAGTGAGCGGCCCGGGGCCCGGCGGCGCCCGGCCGGCCTAGCCGAAGACGTCGTCGCGGACGAGGTCGAGGGCGGTGAGCACCGCGCCGCGCAGCACGGCGTCGCCCTCGACGCGGCTCGGCCGCACGTCGGTGGCGGCCGGGCTGAGGAGGCCCAGGTGCGCGGCGACCAGGCCCGCGAGCCGGTCGCCGCCCGCTCGGCCGAGCGCCCCGCCGAGCACCACGAGCCCCGGGTCCAGGACGGCGACGAGCACGAACACCGCCTCGGCGATGCGCCCGGCGATGGCCTCGTCGCCGAGACCCGCGACGGCCTTCTCGTCGAGCAGGGCGCAGAAGTCGGTGCCGCCGACCTTCAGCAGGCCCACCTCGCCCGCGCCGCCCGACGCGCCGCGCCGCAGCCGCCCGTCGAGGAAGAGCGCCCCGCCGACGCCGTCGTCCAGCCAGAGCAGCGCGAAGTCGTCGCGGCCGGCCGCCGCGCCCTCCCGGTGTTCGGCGATGGCGCCGAGGTTGACCTCGTTCTCCACCAGCACCGGGGCGCCCAGCCGGTCGCGCAGGGCCGCGCCGAGGTCGGGCCGGCCGCCGGGGACGCCGCTGTCGGTGGCGCGCCCGGTGCGCGGGTCGATCAGCCCGGGGGTCCCCAGCACGACCGTGTGCAGGGCGCGGCCGCCGGCCGCCTCGGTCACCGCGTCGGCGACGAGGGCGCAGAGGTCGGGGGACGAGGGCAGCGGGCGCGAGGCCGATCCCGCCGGGTTCCCCGCGATGTCGGAGACGCTGACGTGCACGGCGTCGCGGCGCAGGTCGACCCCGGCGACGTGGGCGCGGTCGGCGACCAGCCCGTAGAGGCGGGCGTTCGGGCCGCGCCGGTCGGCGCCGGTCTCCCCCGCCGCCTCGATCAGCCCGCCGGCCCGCAGCCGCTCGATCAGGTCGGACACCGTCGGCCGCGACAGCCCGGTCAGGGTCCGCAGCTGCGGCGCGGTCAGCGGCCCGCGCTCCAGCAGCAGGTCGAGGGCCAGCCGGTCGTTGATCGCGCGGGCCATCGTCGGGTCGGCGGTCTTCACGGCCCCCATGCTAGTAGGCAGGGAACCTGCCCGATCCGCTTTTCATCAGGAAGGCTGCCTGTTAGTTTTTGAGATCATGAACTCCCCCCACCGCGCCATCGCGGTCGTGTTCGCCCTGCACGGCGCCGTCGCCGGCACCCTCGCCACCCGCATCCCCTGGATCCAGGACCGGCTCGACCTGTCCCCCACCCTGCTCGGCGCGGCGCTGCTCTGCCCGTCCGTGGGCGCGTTCATCGGGATGCCGACCGCGAGCCGCATCGCGCACCGGATCGGCGAGCGCCGCGCCACCCGCCTGCTGATCGCGGCCTGGTGCGCCGCCGGGGCGCTGCCCGCGCTCGCTCCCGCCCCCGCCTTCCTGTTCGCGGCGATGCTGCTGTTCGGGGCCACCGCCGGCATGTCCGACGTGGTGATGAACGCGCACGCGGTGTCGGTGGAGCGGCACCTGGGGCGGCCGGTCATGTCCGGGCTGCACGGCCTGTGGTGCGTCGGCAGCCTCGTCGCGGGCGGCATCGGGATCCTGGCCGCGCACGCGGGCGTCGACGCCCGGCTGCACCTCGGCCTGGTCGCGGCCGTGCTGCTGGCGGTGGGCGCGCCGGCGGGCCGCGGGCTGCTGCACGTCCGGCCCTCCCCCGGCGCCCCGGCGCCGCGCCGCTTCGCGCTGCCGACCCGGGCCGTTCTGGCCATCGGCGTCGTCGGCTTCTGCGCCACGTTCGCCGAGGGCGCCAGCGCCGACTGGACGGCCGTCTACCTGACCGAGGTGGCGGACGCGGGCCCCGGACTGGCCGCCGCCGCGTACACGGTCTTCATGTCGTGCATGGCGGGGACGCGGCTTCTCGGCGACCGGCTGGTGCGGCGCCTCGGCCCGGCCCGGGTCGTCCGGTGCGGAGGCGTGGTGGCCGTCCTCGGCGGCGCGCTCGTGGTGGCGTCCCGCGAGCCCTGGCCGGCCATCG
Organism: Actinomadura verrucosospora; assembly: GCF_039540335.1. Lineage (NCBI taxonomy): Bacteria > Bacillati > Actinomycetota > Actinomycetes > Streptosporangiales > Thermomonosporaceae > Actinomadura > Actinomadura verrucosospora. The sequence continues at coordinate 80,233 of NZ_BAABEV010000019.1, forward strand.
CGGGGTTCGCGCTGCTCGGCGTCGGCGTGGCGACCGTGGTGCCGCTGGTGTTCGCGGCGGCGGGCGCCGCCGGCGCCACCCCGGGCGAGGGCGTCGCGGGCGTCGCGACGATCACCTACCTGTCGGGGCTGACCGCGCCCGCCATCACCGGCTGGACGGCCGGGGCGCTGTCCTACCCGGCCGCGTTCGCTCTCATCACCTGCGTGGTCGCGGTGATGACCGTGACGGCCGGGGCCCTGAACCCGCCCGGCGGCGGTGCGGCCGGGCGACCCGCGGCCGCGGCCTCCGGCCGCGCCGAGAAGGCGGTGCCCTAGGCGGGCGCACGGCCGGTGGACGTGCGAAAGGCCGGGAACGCGCGAGCGCTCCCGGCCTCAGCTGAGATCCGGCGGGACCTTAGAGCGGGTAGACGCCCTCGGCCTGCGGGCCCTTCTGGCCCTGGGTGATCTCGAACCCGACGCGCTGGTTCTCGTCGAGGCTGCGGTAGCCGTTGGTCGTGATCGCCGAGTAGTGGACGAACACGTCGGGGCCGCCGCCGTCGGGCGCGATGAACCCGAAGCCCTTCTCAGCGTTGAACCACTTCACGGTGCCTTCGGCCATGGTCTTTCCCTTCCGGGTAAAACGTCTCCGGCCCGCCGGTCGACGGGGCCGGGCTGCAAGCGGACTCACTCACGCCCGCCGGTCACCCGGAGAAAACGCTTCGAGACTGCTTGGCGCCGGCCGGCCGGGCCGACGCCATCGTGCAACGCAGACGAACTTACCCGATGCGGGGCGAGCCCATGCACCGACACACCTAAAGAAGATCCGCGAGGGCCGCGGCGGCGCGGTGGCAGTCGTGGAACGTGCAGTACAGCGGGACGGGCGCGAGGCGGACGACATCGGGCTCGCGCGCGTCGGCGACGACGCCGTGGGCCTCGGCGAGCCGCCGGACGAGCCCGCCCGCGTCCGCCCCCCGCACCGACAGCTGCGCGCCGCGCGCCGACGGGTCGGAAGGCGTGACGACCTCGGCGCCGATCCCGGCGAGCCGGTCCGCCAGGTAGCCGGTCAGGCGCCTGCTCTTGGCGCGCAGCGCGTCCATTCCCACCCGGTCGAAGATCTCCAGGGAGGCCAGCACCGGCGCCAGCGCCATGATCGGCGGGTTGGACAGCTGCCAGGCGTCGGCGGAGGCGGGCGGCGCGATGTCGGGGTCCATCCGGAACCGGACGGCGGGGTCGGTGCCCCACCAGCCCGCCAGCTTCGGCACGGAGGCGTCCCGCACGTGCCGCTCGTGGACGAAGCATCCCGCGACGGCGCCGGGTCCGCCGTTGAGGTACTTGTAGGTGCACCAGGCGGCGAAGTCCACGTCCCAGTCGTGCAGCCGCAGGGGGACGTTCCCGGCGGCGTGGGCGAGGTCCCAGCCGACGACGGCGCCGGCGGCCCGGCCCGCCTTGGTGATCGCCGCCATGTCCATGAGCTGGCCGGTCAGGTAGTTGACCCCGCCGAGCAGGACGAGCGCGACCGTGTCGCCCTCGCGGTCGAGGAACGCGAGGACGTCCTCGGTGCGCAGCGCGTCCTCGCCGTCGCGGGGCCTGAGCCGCACGACCGTCGCGGCCGGGTCGAGCCCGTGGTGGACGGCCTGGCTCGCCACCGCGTAGGAGTCGGACGGGAACGCCGCGTCCTCGATGACGATGCGGGTGCGCGTCCCGGCGGGCCGGTAGAAGCTCGCCATCATCAGGTGCAGGTTGACCGTCAGCGAGTTCATCGCGACGACCTCGTGCGCAAGCGCGCCCACGAGGCGGGCGGCGGGCTCGCGGAGCAGCTCGTGGTACGCCACCCAGGGGCGGCGGCCCTGCGTGTGGGCCTCGACGGCGAGCCGCGCCCAGTCGTCCAGCTCCTCGCGGAGCAGCCCGGCCGCGCTCTTCGGCTGGAGCCCGAGCGAGTTGCCCGCGAAGTAGGCGGCCTCCGCGTGCGGCCCGCCCGGCGCGGGCGGGATGAGGAACTCCCCGCGCAGCGTGGGCAGCGGATCGGTCTCGTCGAGGCGCCGCGCCTCGTCCTCCAGGGTCACTGCGCCATTCCTTCGGTGGTCACCAGGTCGAGGGCGGGCGCGAAGAACGCCTCCGCGTTGCCGCCGAGCAGCAGGGCGCGCTCGGCGTCGTCCAGACCGGGGCACGCGCGGATCGTCGCGCCGGGGTCCTTCTCGCCGAGCGGGAACGGGTAGTCGGTGCCGAGCATGACCCGTTCGGGGCCCATCACGTCCACCAGCAGGCGGAGCGCGCGAGGGTCGAACACGGCCGAGTCGACGTGGAACCGGCCGACGTACTCCGACGGGGGGCGCGGCGAGTCGGCGCGCACGATGTCGCGGCGGTGCCAGGCGTTGTCGGCCCGCCCGAGCAGGAACGCGAAGCTGCCGCCGCCATGGCAGAAGCACAGCCGCAGGGACTCGGGGAGCCGTTCGAACGCGCCCGACAGCATCAGCCCGAGGATGCTCAGCTGCGTCTCGGCGGGCATGCCCGCCAGCCACGGCAGCATGTGGCCGCGCATCCGGTCGGCGCCGAGCATGTCCCACGGGTGCGCGAGGACGGGCAGGCCGAGTTCCGCGCAGTACGCGAGGAACGCCGTGATCCCCTCGTCGTCGAGGTTGCGGTCGCCGACATGGTTGCCGATGTGGACGCCGCGGTGCCCGGCGGCGGCCGCCCGCTCGGCGACCGCGCAGGCGAGCTCAGGATCCTGGAGCGGCACCTGGCACAGCGGCAGGAGCCGGTCGGGGGCGTCCGAGCAGAACGCCAGGATGCGGTCGTTCACGAAGTCGCACCAGTCGGCGGCGCGGGACGGCTCGGCCGCGTACCCGAACATCAGCGGCGTGGACGAGACGGCCTGCCGGTCGACGCCCGCGGCGTCCATGTCGGCCACGCGGCGCGCGGCGTCCCAGAGCGCCTCCCCGACGGGGCGGTACTCCGCGTCGCCGCACATCATCATGCCGGCGCCTCCGCCGTCGACCCGCAGCCACGGCTGGCCCTCGTCGGCGAGCATCCGCCCCTCGTCGCGGCCGATCACCGGGAAGACGTGCGTGTGGACGTCGAAGACCGTCACCGAGGCCCCGTCAGACACGGGGCGCCGTCGTCGGAGTCATGGACCGCGGCCACTGGCGGCCCGGGTGCACCGCGCCGCAGTTCGGGCACTTGCGGTCGCCGCCGTAGAAGCGCTCGAAGGCGGGCGGCAGGTCGTCCACGATCGAGCGGACCTGGAGCTCGGCGCGGTGGACGAGGTGGTGGCACTCGGTGCAGTACCACTCGAACGCCTCCGTGAGGCCCTCCGGGCGCGGGATCTCCACGACCAGGCCGATCGACCCGGGCTCGGGCCGCTGCGGCGAGTGCCGGACGTGCGGGGGCAGCAGGAAGACGTCGCCCTCGTTGATCTGCAGGTCGGTGGGCGGACGGCCCTCCTCCTCCATGACCCGCAGCACCATGTTGCCCTTGAGCTGGTAGAAGAACTCCTCGGTCGGGTCGTCGTGGAAGTCGGTGCGCTGGTTGGGCCCGCCGACCACCATGATGATCAGCCCGGCGTCGTCGAAGACCTGGACGTTGCCGACCGGCGGCTTCAGCAGGTCCCGGTGCTCCTCGATCCAGGCGTCGAAGTTGAACGGCCGTCCGAACGACAGCTGGGGCAGGGTCATGCTCCGCCCTCCTTTCCGGTCCGCGTCGCCTGCGGGATGTGCGCGACGCACGAGATCTCGATGAGCAGGTGCGGGTGCGGGAGCTGGTGGACGGCGACGGTCGTGCGGGCGGGCCCGGTCTCGTCGAAGTACTCGCCGTAGACCTCGTTGTAGCCGCCGAAGTCGTTCATGCTCACCAGGTAGGTGGTGACGCTGACGACGTCGGACAGGCCGCCGCCGGCCGCCTCCAGCAGGTCGCGGATGTTCTCGATGACGGCGCGGGTCTGCTCCCGGACGTCGAGGTCGGTGACGCCCATCGCGTCGGCGCTCGCCCCGGCGAACGTCCCGTCCGGGCGGCGCGAGCTCGTCCCGGACACGAAGACCAGGTCGCCGGCCCGACGCAGGTGCGGGAACCGGCCGCGCGGCGGGGCCTTGCCCTCGACGAGGATCGCGTCGTCCATCAGGTCGTCACCTCCACGGCGCCGAGGCCCGCGCCGACGACCCGGACGTGGGCGTCCTTCGGCAGCGGGACCGCGGCCGTCGCGGCGCCGGCGAGGACGATCCAGCCCGGCTCCAGCGTCATTCCGGCGCCGAGCGCGAGCCGGGCCGCCGCCCGCAGCGACCGCGCCGGGTCCCCGAGGATCGCGGCGGACGAGCCCGTCTGCACCGGCCGGCCGTCGATCTCCAGCAGCAGCCCGGCGTTCGACAGGTCGCGGGGCGCGTGCCAGGCGCCGACGCCGAACCGCGCCGCCGAGGCGTTGTCGGCGATGACGTCCGGGAGCGTGAACGCGAAGTCCTCGTAGCGGGAGTCGAGCACCTCGAACCCGACGGCGACGCCCGCCACGGCGGACTCGACCTCGGCCGCGGAGCGGACCTCCCGGCCGATCAGATAGGCGATCTCGGGCTCGATCCGCGGGTGGATGAGGCGGGACACGTCCACCGAGGACTCGGCCGCCATGCCGTCGGTCAGCAGGCCCCAGATGACGTCGTCCACGCCCATCTGGACCATCTTGGCGCGGCTGGTGAACCCCATCTTCACCCCGGCGAGCCGCTCGCCCCGGCGGCGCCGCCGCTCGATCCCGGCGCGCTGCACCGCGTACGCCGTCGCCACGTCCAGCGGCGTCCGGGCGGTCAGCTTCGGGATCGCCCGGACGTCCCGGGCGGCCTCGTCGAGCGCCGCCGCGAGCGCGTGCACGTCCGCCATCAGGACTCCTCCTTGCCGAAGGCGACGCGGACGTCGCCGAGTCCGTCGATGCGCGCCTCGAACACGTCGCCCGGACCGGCCGGGACCACGGGGCCGAGCGCGCCGGTCAGGACGGTGTCGCCGGCGCGCAGGGGGCGGCCGACGCGGACGAGGGTGTCGGCGAGCCAGAGCGCGGCGTTCAGCGGGTGCCCGAGGCAGGCGGCGCCGTTGCCGGTCGAGACCTGCTCGCCGCGCCGCTCCATCACCATCCCGCACAGGCGCAGGTCGACGTCCGCGAGCGGGACGGGGCGGTTGCCGAGCGCGTACATGCCGGAGGAGGCGTTGTCGGCGACCGTGTCGGCGAGCGTGATGTCCCAGTCGCGGACGCGGCTGCCGACCACCTCGATGGCGGGCAGCGCGAACGCCGTCGCGCGGATGACGTCGGCGGCGGTGTGCCGCTCGTGGGTCAGGTCGCGCTCCAGCACGAGGGCGACCTCCGCCTCGGCGCGCGGCTGCAGCACGGCGCCGGCGGGGATCTCCTCCCCGTCCGGGACGGCCATGTCGGCGAACAGCATCCCGAAGTCGGGGCTGTCCACCCCGATCTGCGCCTGGACGGCGCGCGACGTCAGGCCGATCTTGCGGCCGACGAGGCGGCGCCCCTCCCCCAGCCAGCGGTCGGTCAGCCGGTCCTGGACGGCGTAGGCGTCGTCCGCCGTGGTGATCAGGTCGCGGACGGGCGCGCACGGCGTGCCGCCGGCGTGGGCGCCGAGGAGCCGCTCGGCGGCGGCCTCGATGTTCGTGGTCACTGGGCTCGCTCTCAGATCTGGACGCAGACGTTGACGGGTTCGGAGAAGAAGTCCAGGGAGTACTCTCCCCCCTCCCTGCCGATCCCGGAGGCCTTCACGCCGCCGAACGGGGTGCGCAGGTCGCGCAGGTTCCAGCAGTTCACCCAGACGATCCCGGTCTCGACGCGCGGCGCGACCCGGTGCGCGCGCGACAGGTCCCGCGTCCACACCGTGGCGGCGAGCCCGTAGGGGCTGTCGTTGGCGAGCGCGAGGGCCTCGTCCTCGGTGTCGAACGGCGCGACGTGGCAGACCGGCCCGAAGATCTCCTCCCGCACCGCCCGGGCGGTCTCGGGGAGCCCGGTGAGGACGGTCGGCTCGACGTGGAAGCCGCCGTCCCGGGCGTCCCCGAACCGCGGGGCGCCGCCGCCGGCGACGACCGTGGCGCCCTCCTCGCGGGCGAGCCGGAGGTACGACAGGACCTTGTCGCGGTGCCCGGCCGAGATCATCGGGCCGTAGCCGTCCAGCGCGCGGGCCCGCTCGCCGAGCCTCGCGACGAACTCCTCGAAGACGGGGCGCTCCACGTAGACGCGCTCGGTGCACAGGCAGATCTGCCCGGAGTGGGTGAAGGAGGAGCGGACCGTCCCGTCGACGGCGGCGTCCAGGTCGGCGTCGGCGAAGACGAGCGCGGGGTTCTTGCCGCCCAGCTCGAACGAGACGGGGGTGACGTGGTCGGCGGCGTTCCGCATGATCGCGGCGCCGGTGGCCGACTCGCCGGTGAACGCGATCGCGTCCACCCCGGGGTGCCCGGTGAGGAACTCACCGGCCGCGCCGGGGCCGTGCCCGTGCACCAGGTTGAACACCCCGCCGGGCAGGCCCGCCTCGTCGATCACCCGGGCGAGCAGCGTCGCGGTCGAGGGCGTCTCCTCCGAGGGCTTGGCCACCACGGCGTTCCCGCACGCGAGCGCGGGCGCGATCTTCCAGGTCGACAGCAGCAGCGGCAGGTTCCACGGCGAGACGACCGCCACGACCCCGAGCGGCCGCCGCACCGTGTAGTTGAGCGCCTCGCCCGTCCCGGAGCTCCACCCCGGGACGCGCGTGGTGTAGGCGCGCTCCGGGCGCCCGTACAGCAGGTCGGCGTAGGCGCGGAAGTTGCCGACGGCGCGGGGCACGTCGACGGTCTCGGCGAACGCGCGGGGCCGGCCGGTGTCGGCGACCTCGGCGTCCACGAACTCCTCGAACCGCGCCTGGATGCCGTCGGCGACGCGCCGCAGCGCCGCGGCCCGCTCCTCGGCGGCCATCGCGCCCCAGGGGCCCTTCAGCGCGGAACGGGCCGCGGCCACGGCGTCGTCGACGACCTCCCGCGTGGCCTCGGGGACGGAGCCGAGCTCGGTGCCGTCCGCGGGCGCGATGAGGGGGAAGGCCGGACCGTCCGAACGGAACACCCCGCCGACGTAGTGCTCAGCCTTCATCCGTCCCCTCCCGCGTGGCTCGACTCCCCGATACTCGCCCGCGAAGCTATGCCTGGCAAATACCAAATCCCCCTGCGGCTATGACCGAACGGCTATGCCCGGCCCTCCCCGTCCGCTGGCCGGATACGGACATGACCGCGCCTTGCCGAGGCCGGTGATCCATGTCACTTTGATCTTGTGATCGCCGGTGATCTCCGGGAGGCCCGCTGTCATGACCCGCGGCACCGGCCCGCTGGACCCGCCCCCCTTCCTCCGTCTCGACCCGCCCGAGCTCGACGGCGGTGACCTGGTCGTCCGCGCCAGGCCGACCGAGTCCCGGGCCCGAACCCGCACCAGCCCCCGCGCCCCGCTGGCCTACCTCTACGAGCGCCCCGACGAGCACGAACCGGAGCGGACGACGAGACTCGCGGCGGGCCACTACGACCGCACCAGCCTGACCTGGACCTTCTCCGGCGACATCCCGGGGATCATCGGGATCACCGAGCCGACCTCCCCCTAGCGGCGCCCACGGGTCCTCCCCCGCCCTCCTCGCTCCCCCTCGCGCGCTCCCGCGTCGTCCCCGCACGCCCGAATGTCGGACCCGCATGTCCGCCCAGCAGAAAGGCACGCCCATGCCCGGAACACTGACCAGGCCCGCGCTCCGCACCACGCGCGCCTTCATCTCCCCCGACCACGCCGGGTTCGACCCGGCGGCGGTCCCCACCCCGGACGGTGACGAGCGGCCGTTCGGCTACGCCTACTCCACCCCGTGGGGCACGCCCGACGACGGCGCCCCGGCGGCCGACCCGCAGGCGGGCCACTACGACCCCGTGACCCAGACCTGGGTCGGCCCGGACGGCGAGGACGTCACCGCCGGCTACAGCTCCTACACGACCACGGGATCAGGCGTGCCGCCCTGGGGCGACAAGATCCTCGACGACGTGTGCGCCTGACGGTGGGCGGCCAGGCCGAGGTCCTCGTCCTCACGCAGGACTTCGACCCCACGGTCGACCCGGTCGTCCGGAGCCTCACGGCGAAGGGCGCCCGGGTCGTCCGGGTGGACACCAGCTACTTCCCGCGCAGCCTGAGCTTCACCACGTCCGACTTCGACGGCGCCGACCGGGCGGTGATGCGCCACCACGACGGCGAGATCGACCGGGAGGTCGACCTTCGCGCCCTGGCGGGCGTCTGGTACCGGCGGCCCACCGCCTTCGACTTCGGCGAGGAGATGGGCGAGGCCGAACGCGAGTTCGCCCGCCACGAGGCCCTGCACGGCATCGGCGGCATCCTGCGCTCGACCGACTGCCTCTGGATGAACCGCCCCGACCTGGACGCGGTCGCCGACCTCAAGCCGTACCAGCTCAAGCTCGCGAAGGAGGCCGGGCTCCGCGTCCCGCGGACGCTGCTGACCAACGACCCCGACGAGGTCGCCCGGCTGGTGAAGCAGGAGGGCGAGGGGTCGCTCGTCTACAAGTCGCTCAGCGGCGGGGTGGTCCACTATCCCGGCGCGTTCCCCTCCGGCCTCTACACCGCCGTGCTCGGCGAGGAGATCCACGACCACCTCCCCCGGGTGCGGCACACCCTCTGCCAGTTCCAGGAGTACATCGAGAAGGCCTACGAGGTCCGGCTCACGATCATCGGCGACGCCTACTTCCCCGTCGTGATCGACTCGCAGGGCGCGGAGCGGACGCGGATCGACTGGCGCGCCGACACCGAGCTGCGCTACGGCGACTACCGGCCGCTGCCGGAGGACGTCGTGCGGCGCACGCAGGCGCTGATGGACCGGCTCGGGCTCGTCTACGCCGCGGTCGACTTCATCGTCACCCCGGACGGCGAGCACGTCTTCCTGGAGTCCAACCCGAACGGCCAGTTCATGTGGATGCAGAATGACCTCGGCCTGCCGCTCGGCGACCGCATCGCGGACCTGCTGATGCGGGGCGGTCCGTTCCGGCGCGGTGAGGTGGAGCAGGTCGGCTACTGATGGACGATCCGCCGCCGGTCACCGCGGCCGAGTGGACGGAGCCGCCGCAGGCCGGCCTGCGGCGGCTCCCGGGCCTGGTCCTCGGGGCCGTCCGCCTCGCGGTGGCGGCGGCGCCCCGGGAGTTCGCGCTCGTCACCGCGCTGCAGGCGGCCGGAGGCCTCGGCCTGGTGCTGCCCGTCCTCGGCGGGCGGCGGCTGCTCGACCGGGCGCTCGGCGGCGCCGACCTGGCGGCCGTCCTGGCGCAGGGCGCGGTCGTGCTCGCCCTGACCGCCCTCGTCGCCGTGGCGGTCTCGGTCGCCTCGTCCCGCGACGAGGTGCTGAGCGAGCAGCTCAACCGGTACGCGATGGGCCGGATCCTGGACGTCGCCTGCGCCGTCGACCTCGAGGAGTTCGAACGGCCCGCGTTCCACAACCGGCTGGAGCGGGCCTCGATGAGCGCGCGGATCCGCCCGCACCAGGTCGTCCAGGGCCTCGGGGCCCTCACCGGCGCGCTGATGGCCACGGCCGGGGTGGCGCTCGCCCTCGCCGCGATCGAGCCGCTGCTCGTCCCGGCGACCGTGGCGGCGGGGGCGCCGCTGTGGCTGGCGGGGCTGAAGAGCGGGCAGGTGCTGTACGGCGCGCTGTTCCGGCTGACGCCCGCGGAACGCGAGCGCAGCTACCTGCTGGACGTGCTGACCAGCCGCCGCGCGGCCGCGGAGGTCCGCGCCTTCGGGCTGGCCCCGCACCTGCGGGCCCGCTGGGAGGCCCGCACCCGCGAGCGGCTCGGCGAGATCCGCCGGACCGTCCGCCGCCGGCTGCGCATCACGCTGCTGGCGCGGGCGGTCAGCGGCCTCGCGGTCGCGGCGGTGCTCGGCCCGCTGCTGGCGCGCGCGGCGACCGGCGCCATGCCGGCGGCCGACGCGGCCGCCTCCGCCACCGCCGTCCTGCTGCTGGCCTCCCGCCTCCGCGCCGCCGCGGCGGGCACCGACCAGCTCTTCGAGGCGGCGCCGTTCGTCCGCGACCTCAGGTCGTTCCTCAGCCCGCCGGAGCGCGCGCACGCCGAGCCCGCGCCGCCGCCCTTCCAGGTGCTGACGGCCGAGAACCTCGGATTCGGCTACCCCGCGGCGTCCCGCCCCGCGCTGGACGGCGTCGACCTCACGATCAGGGCGGGCCAGGTCGTCGCGCTGGTGGGCGAGAACGGCTCCGGCAAGACGACCCTGGCGAAGCTGCTGTCGCACCTGTACCGGCCGGAGTCGGGGCGGATCCTCTACGACGGGGTCGACGTCGCGGGCGCCGACCCGGAGGAGCTGCGCGCCTCCGTCGCCGTGCTCTTCCAGGACTTCGAGCGCTACCTGCTGCCGGCGTCCGACAACATCGCCCTCGGCAGGCCCGAGCGCGCCGGCGACCGGCGGGCCGTCGAGCGGGCCGCGCTCGCCGCCGGGGCGGACCGGTTCCTGCGCGGGCTGCCGGACGGCTACGGGACGCTGCTCGGACCGCAGTTCGCCGGAGGCGTCGACCTGTCCGGCGGCCAGTGGCAGCGGGTGGCGCTCGCCCGGGCGTTCTTCCGCGACGCGCCGTTCGTCATCCTGGACGAGCCGACCGCCACCCTCGACGCCCGCGCCGAGCACGACCTGTTCGAGCGCCTCAGGGGCCTGCTCGCCGGACGCACCGTGCTGCTCATCTCGCACCGCTTCTCGACCGTCCGGACGGCCGACCACATCTACGTGCTCGCCGGCGGCCGGATCGCCGAGCACGGCACCCACGCCTCGCTGATGGCGGCCGGCGGGCGCTACGCCGAGCTCTTCGCCCTCCAGGCCGAGGGATACCTCGACCCCGCCGCCATACCCGGGCGGTGACCCCGGAGCCACCGGATATGACAGAACTGTGATAACAAGTCGGCATGCGCGCGATCGACCTGCTCAACGGACGGCTCAAGCTGCGGCACCTGGTGCTCGTCGTCGCCGTCGCCGACCAGGGCAGCGTCCTGCGGGCCGCCGAGCACCTGCGGCTCGCGCAGCCCGCCGTGACGCGCAGCCTGCGCGAGGTGGAGGGCATCCTCGGCGTCGAGCTGTTCACCCGCGGCCCGCGCGGCATGACCCCGACGATGTTCGGCGACGCGTTCGTCGAGCACGCCCGCGCCGTCCTGGCCGAGCTCCGCCGCGCCGGCGAGCGCATCAGCGGCCTGGCCGACGGCGAGGTCGGCACGGTCACGATCGGCACGCTGCTCGCGGGCTCCAGCGTCCTGCTCCCCCGCGCGATCGCCGCGCTGAAGCGGGACCGTCCCGGCGTCACCGTGATCGTCCAGGAGGCCACCTTCGACGCGCAGGTCCCCCGCCTGCTGGACGGCGAGATCGACCTGATCCTCGGCCGCCTCAACCCGATCGGGGACCTGCGCGGCCTGCGCCAGATCACCCTCTACGGCGAACCCGTCCGCCTCGTCGCCCGCCGGGGCCATCCCGCGCGCTCCGTCGCGGGCCTCGGCCTGGCCGACCTGCTCGCCTACCCCTGGGTGCTGCCCCTGGAGCAGACGGCGCTGCGGTCGGAGCTGGAACAGGTCTTCCGCGCCGAAGGCCTGGACCCGCCCGGCAACCTGGTCGAGTGCACGTCGGTGCTGACCGTCCGCACCCTCGTCCGCGACACCGACATGATCGCCGCCCTTCCCGAGCTGGTCGCGCGGACCGACGCCGACATCGCGCCGCTGCCCGTGCCGCTGGAGACCGTCCGCCGCCAGGTGGGCGTCACGCTGCCCGCGCACCGCGCCCCGACTCCGTCGGCCCGGCTGATGCTCGACCATCTCCGCCGCGCCGCCGCCGAGATCACCGCAGGCTGATCACACCGCGCGGACCAGGTCGACGAGCGCCCGGCCCACCGCGGAGTCCGGATCCGCCAGGTCGAGGACCACGTCGAAGTGGTCGCGGCCCGGCACGACCATCAGGTCTCCGGCGTCCCAGTGCGGATGGAACAGCCGGGACTGCGCGAGGAAGCCCTCCCCGTCGTCCTGGGCGACGACGAGGACGGCCGGGCAGCGGTACGGCGCCGGCAGCAGCGCCGGGCTCAGCGCCGCGGCCCGCGGCAGGTCCAGCCGCACGGCCTCGTTGACGTAGACGCGGGTGATCGGGCGGATGTCGAACAGCCCGCTGAACGGCATCGCGGCCTTGACGACGTCGGCGGGCAGCCCGAGCGGCTCCTGCCAGCCGCCGACCATCGTCATCCCGGTCAGGTGCCCGCCCGCCGAGCTGCCGCCCACCACGATGCGGTCGGGGTCGAGTCCGTGCTCGCGCCCGTGCCGGTGCACCCAGGCCACGGCCGCCCGCACCTGCCGGACGATCTCCTCCAGCGTCGCCTTCGGCGCCAGCGTGTAGTCGGGCACCACGGTCGCGACGCCCTGCTCGTGCAGCATCCTCGCCATGAACGACGACACGTCCCGCGACAGGGCCATCCAGTAGCCGCCGTGCAGGAACACGAACACCGGCCGCAGCCCTTCGCCGGCGCCCCAGACGTCGAGCCGCTCCCCGCTCGCCTCGTCGTAGACGATCCCCGGGCGCCCGGGCAGCCCCTCGACCGCCGCCTCCGACATGGCCCGGTACCGGGCCATGTGCCGGTCGAACAGCTCGGGACCGGCCTTCCTGCGCACGTTGTAGGCGACGTCCAGTTCCTCGTCGCTCAGCTGACTGCCCGGCCAGTCGCCCAGATCGTCCACGAACGCACCTCCGCTCCAGGACCAGCCTCCCGTCCGCCCGGGAGACGATCAAATACCCTTCCCGGCCTCGCGGTATCACGCCTTCGCCATACCCGGCCGGCGGCCCCCGCCGCGCCGGCCGGGCGGCGGCCGGTCAGAGCACCTTGCTGAGGAAGGCCTTCGTGCGCTCGTTGCGCGGGTGGTCCAGGACCTCCGAGGGGCTGCCGGACTCCACGATGACACCGCCGTCCATGAAGACGACGCGATCGGCGACCTCGCGCGCGAAGCCGATCTCGTGCGTGACGACGATCATGGTGAGGCCCTCCTCGGCGAGGGTCTTCATGGTGTCCAGCACGTCCCCGACCAGCTCGGGGTCCAGTGCGGAGGTCGGCTCGTCGAACAGCATCAGCTTCGGCCGCATCGCCAGCGCGCGGGCGATCGCGACGCGCTGCTGCTGCCCGCCGGACAGATGGCGGGGGTAGCCGCCCGCCTTGTCGGCGAGGCCGACCTTGGCCAGCAGCTCGCCGGCGCGCGCCCGGGCCTCGGCGCGGGAGTCGCCGCGCACGCCGGTCGGCGCCTCCATGACGTTCTGCAGGACGGTGAGGTGCGGGAACAGGTTGAACTGCTGGAACACCATGCCGATCTCGCGGCGCTGCCGCGTGACCTCGCGCTTGCGCAGGTGCCGGGGCTTCCCGCCGGACACGCTGAACCCGATCAGCTCGCCGTCCACGTGGACCGAGCCGCCGTCGATGGTCTCCAGGTGGTTCACGCACCGCAGGAACGTCGACTTGCCCGAACCGGACGGCCCGAGGATCACGACGACCTCGCCGGTGCCCACGTCCAGGTCGACGCCCTTCAGTACCTCCAGGTGTCCGAACCTCTTGCGGACGCCGCGCGCCCGCACCATCGGGACGACGGCCGTCGGCGGTTCCTTCTCCAGCGCGGTCACGGCGACACCTCCGGGGCGGGACGGCGGCGCCGCATGAGGACGAAGTCCCAGAAGCCCTGCCGGGCGTCGCGGGTGGCGCCGCGCGAGTAGTGGTGCTCGATGAACGACTGCCCGACGTACAGGATCGAGGTGATCACCAGGTACCAGAGGCAGGCGACGAGCAGCAGCGGGATGGTCTGGAACGTCCGGTTGTAGATGGACTGGACGGTGTAGAGCAGGTCGGCGAGGGCGATCACGCTGACCAGCGAGGTGGCCTTGAGCATGTTGATCACCTGGCTGCCGGTCGGCGGGACGATGAACCGCATCGCCTGCGGCAGCACGATCCGCCGGAAGGTGCGGGCGCCGCCCATGCCGAGCGCCTGGGCGGCCTCGGTCTGGCCGGGGTCCACGGCGAGCAGCCCGCCGCGGATGATCTCCGCCATGTAGGCCGCCTCGTTGAGGCCGAGCCCGAGGATGGCGGCGATCAGCGGGGTGATGAGGTGGTTGGTGTCGCCGTGCAGGAACTCCGGCCCGAACGGGACGCCGACCGACAGCCGCGGCAGCAGCGCCGACAGGTTGTACCAGAGCACGAGCTGCACCAGCACGGGCACGCCGCGGAAGAACCACACGTACAGGCCGCACGCGGCGCGCAGCAGCGGGTTGTCCGAGAGCCGCCCCACCGCGAGCATGACACCGCCCGCGATGCCGACCGCCATCGCGATGACGGTCAGCTCGAGCGTGATGGCGATGCCGTCTCCGATGATGGAGGCGTTCATGTAGCGGCCGACGACGTCCCACTGGAAGTTGTCGTTGGTCCACAGCAGGTGGGCGAACTGGGCGGCCAGCACGAGCACGACGAGCGAGGCGAGCCACCGCAGCGGGTGCCGCACGTGCGCCGCGCCCGTCACGTCGACGTCGCCGACGGTGCCGCGCGGATGCTCCTTGGTCATGGTCACCTCGGCTCACCCCTTCCTCGGCGCCAGGTTCACGCCCGGCTTGTCGAGCATGTTGGCGGTCAGGCCCCACTTGGTCATGACCTTCTTGTACGTGCCGTTCTCGATCAGCTTGCGGAACCCGTCGAGCAGGACGTCCCGCAGCGGCGAGTCCTTGGCGACGACCGAGCCCTGGTAGAGGTCGTCGAACCCGTTGGCCTTGCCCGTCCCGGCGAGCTCCAGGTCGTCGCCCGACTGCTTCACGAAGTAGCTGAGCGGCGCCTGCGAGGAGAAGAAGCCGTCGGCCCGGTGGGACCTGACGGCGAGAATCGCGGTCGGCTGGTCCTTGTAGGACTGCACCTGCACCGCGGGCTTGCCCTGCTGGACGCACGTGGCCGACTGAGACTTGACGACGTCCTCGGCCGACCCGCCCGCCATCACCGAGATCTTCATCCCGCACGTGTCGGCGATGGACCCGATGTGCCTGGGGTTGCCCTTCGGGACGGCGAAGACGACGAACTCGCGGACCCAGTCGACGAAGTCGTTGGCGCTCTCGCGCTCGGGGAAGTCGCCGACCGGGCCCATCGCGAAGTCGTACCGGTCGGCCTTGATGCCGGTGAGCAGGCTGGGCAGCCCGTCCACGGTCACGTGCTCGATCTTGACGCCGAGCAGCTGGCTGAGCGCGGTGGACAGGTCGGCGGAGGCGCCGCTCAGCGACCGGCCGTCCGAGCCCGCGATCTCGTAGGGCGGGAACGAGCCGTTGTTGGCCGAGATCAGCGTTCCGGACGCCTTGTTCTTGGCGGGGAGCCGGTCGTGCAGCCCGTGGTCGAGCGTCTGGCGCAGGTCGGCGGCGCCGACGCCCTGCGAGGACTCGCCGTTGAGGATCCCCTCGGCCTCGGGCGGGTTCGCCCCGCACGCGGCGGTCCCCGCGAGCAGGGCCGCCGCCGCCAGGGCGGCGATGGCGCGTCTCATGCGGTCTCCTTCAGGGGGCGGATGGACGGGTCGACGCGGAAGCGGCGGTTGGCGAGCACGGGCAGCGCGCGGCGGGCCTCGGCCAGTTCCTCCTGGTCGGCGATGGCCCACAGGAGGCCGGGCCGGTCGCCCAGCCGGTCGCGGACGGTGCCGAGCGGGTCGACGACCATGCTCGATCCGATGTTGCGGCGGCCGCACTCCCCCGACGCCGCGACGTAGCAGGTGTTCTCCAGCGCCCGGGCGGTCACCATGACCTCCCAGTGCCGCTCCTTCGCGGGGCCGCGCACCCAGGCGGCCGGCAGCGCGAGCACGTCGGCGCCCGCGTCGACCAGCAGCCTGGCCATTTCCGGGAATCTTACGTCGTAGCAGGTCATGAGGCCCACCTTCCAGCCGTCGCAGTCGACGACCACGGGCTCTCCGTCGCCGGGCGCCACCCGGTCGGACTCCCGCGCGCCGAACGCGTCGTACAGGTGGACCTTGCGGTAGGCGGCGACGAGCTCGCCGTCGCGGACGGCGACGAGGGTGTTGTGGACCTTGCCGTCCCCGGCCGGTTCGTGGACGCCCGCGACGATCGTGGTGCGCGAGCCTTCGCTGTGGGCGCGCAGGCCGGTGACGAAGGGGCCGTCCAGCGGCTGCGCCGCGCCGGTGATGCGGGCGGGCTCGTCGATGAACAGGGCGAGGGAGTCCTCGGGCAGCACCAGCAGGCCGGCGCCGCCCTGGACGGCCTCGTCGATCAGCGTCATGCAGGTCTTGAGGTTGGTCTGCCAGTCCTCGGTGGAGGCGAACTGGCCCACGGCGATCCTCATCCGAAGAGCTCCTCGGCCTTGATCGGGCGGGGCGCGATGCCCTGCTCGTACAGTTCCGCGCAGAACGCGGCGGTCATGGCGGCGTTGGCCTCGGTCCCGTAGGGCATCCAGTCGGGTCCGAAGATCCGCGCCTGCGCCTCCAGCTCGTCCAGCAGCCAGGGCGTGGTGTCGGCGAGCAGCCGGCGGCGCTCCAGCCAGAGGCGCTTGGACGCCGCGAAGGCCTCCTGGACGGCCTCGGGGAGCCAGGGGTGGGCGTTCACGACCTCGCGCTTGAGGGCGAGGAGGTGGATGCCGGGGACGAAACCGGTCCCGGCGTAGTAGGCCGTCTCGGCGGCGCGGTAGTCGCCGTAGAGGTGGCGGAAGCGGCCGCCGGCGGTGAACATCTCCGGGGGCATGAACGGGGTGAAGATCGCGTCGAGGCTCCCGTCGGCGAGCCCCTCGACGAGGGGCGTGCCCGTGACCCGCACGTTGCCGGGCAGCGGGCGGGGGCCGACGCGGTCCTTGCCGGTCTCGCCGGCCGCGAGCGACCCGACGCGCCACTGGATGCCGGACAGGTCGACGCCCTCGGCCCGCAGCAGCGCCCGCGTCCAGGTGTTGCCGGAGTCGGGCCAGCCGGTGAGCCCGATCGTGGCGCCCGCCAGGTCCCGCGGGGAGGAGAGGCCGCTGCTCCAGCGGACGAGCACGCAGCGGTGCCGGAAGCCTCGCATGAGGAACACCGGCAGGCCCACGAGCCGGTCGTCGCCGGCCGCGCGCGCGAGGGCGTAGCGGCTGAAGGACGTCTCGCCGCCGTCCAGGCCCGGCTCGGCGAGGACGTCGGGGGTGGCGTCGCGGGTCTCGACCTCCAGGGCCGCCCCCCGGGCGCCGGTCCGGCCGGTCAGCAGCGGGACCAGATGGTCCCAGTCCCGCACCGCCAGACGTATCCGTGGAATCGGCACAGCACTCCATCTCTGCACGTAGAAGGGGGTTTGCCCGCACATCGGGGCGCGATGGGATCCGACTTTAGGGTCTGTTTGTAGCCAGTACAATGGGCGTTTTGTTACTGCACATAACTTGTCCGGAGGTAGCGTGACCGACGCGGCGTGGCTGGCCGAGCGCATCGGCGACCGCACGGCCCGGGGCATCGCCGCGGCGATGACCGGCCTGATCCGCGGCGGTGAGATCCCGGCGGGCACCCGGCTGCCGACCGTCCGCGGCCTCGCGGCGGAGCTCGGGGTGAGCCCCGGCACCGTCGCCGACGCCTGGGCGACGCTGCGCCGGCACCGCGTCGTCAGCGCCCAGCGGCGGCGCGGCACCGTGGTGATCGGCCCGCCGAACGTCCCGCACCCCGCGCGGTACGAGCGAATCGGGGAGTTCGGCACCCGGCTCGCGATCGACCTCGCCGTCGCCGCGCCCGACCCGGCGCTGCTGCCGCCCCTGGACGCGGCGCTCGCGGTCGGAGCGCGGACCCCGCACCTGAACGACTACACCCGCGAGACCATCACTCCCGCGCTGCGCGCCGCCGTCGAGCCGGGCTGGCCCTTCCCCGCCGCCGCCATGCTCACCGCGGGCGGCGGCTACGAGGGCGTCCAGCTCGTCTGCCAGACCGTCGCCGTCCCGGGCGACCGGATCGCCGTGGAGGACCCGACCGGCGCCCGGCTGCTGGACATCCTGGAGGCGCAGGGGGCTGAGGTCGTCCCGGTGGCCTGCGACGCCGAGGGCCCGGAGCCGGAATCCCTCGCCGAGGCCCTGGCGGAGGCGCCGGCCGCGTTCGTGTACCAGCCGCGCGCCCACACGCCCCGGGGCCACGCGCTCACCCCCGCGCGGGCCGCCGCGCTCGCCGCGCTCCTCGCGCCCGTCAGCACCCTCGTGATCGAGGACGACGGCACCGGCGAGGCGTCCGCCTCACCGGCCGTCAGCGTCGGGGCCCACCTGCCGGACCGCACCGTCCTCGTGCGCTCCTACTCCAAGTCGCACGGCCCCGACCTGCGCATCGCCGTGATCGGCGGCGCGGCCGAACCGGTGGAGCGGGTCCGGGTCCTGCGCAGCTTCGGCACCGGCTGGACGAGCCGCGTCCTCCAGGACGCCCTGGCGCACCTGCTGACCGACCCCGCCGCCGACGAGATCGTGGCACGGGCGCGCCTGGCCTACGCCGAGCGCCGCGACGGGCTGGCCGCCGCGCTCGCCGAGCGGGGCGTGCCGACGGGCAACCGCGACGGCCTGATGCTGTGGGTCCCGGTCGCCGACGAGTCCGGCGCCCTGGTCACGCTGGCCGCGCACGGCGTCGCCGCGGCGCCCGGCAGCCGCTACCAGATCGTCCCGTCCGGCCCGCACCTGCGGATCGCGACGAGCCGCCTGCACGACACGCCGTTCCCGCTCCCGGAGCTGGCCGACCTGATCGCGCTGGCCGCCCGGCCCCGCTAGGGAACGAGCTCGGGGAGGTCGCCGGCGTGGTGGCGCAGGTAGGCGGTGAGCACCTCGGGGACGAGGTTCAGGTGCCCGAGGACGGCGGGAGTGCACGGGACGAGGTCGACGTCGTAGCGGCCCTTCGAGGGGTCGTCGAACTCGGGGCCGTGCCGGCGCGAGAGGTCCATCGTCACCAGGCGGCAGACGTAGAAGGCGGTGAGGCGGTGCAGCTCGGGGGCCTGCTCCGCGCACGCGAAGACCTGCCGGACGGGTCCGGCGGTCGCGCCGAGTTCCTCGTCCAGCTCGCGGCGCAGGGCGGCCTCGGGCGAGGCGTCGGCCGGCTCGATCCCGCCGCCCGGGGTCGTCCAGTAGACGGGACGGCCGGGCACGGTGCGGCGCAGCAGGACGAGCGCGTCGCCGTCCAGCAGGAGGGCGCGGGCGGCCCGGCGCAGCCTCACGAGTTCAGGTAGGCCAGGACGGCGAGCACGCGGCGGTGCCCGCCGTCGGTGGGCGGCAGGCCGAGCTTGGCGAACACGGCGCCGATGTGCTTGCTCACCGACCGCTCGGTGATGACGAGGGTCGCGGCGATCGTGGCGTTGTCGAGGCCCTGCGCCATCAGCCCGAGGACCTCGCGCTCGCGCGGTGTGAGCTCCTGGAGGGGGTCGTGCCGGGACGTCATCAGCTGGGACACGACCTCGGGGTCGAGGGCGGTGCCGCCGGCGGCGACGCGGTCGAGGGCGTCGAGGAACTCGTCGACGCGGCCGACCCGGTCCTTGAGCAGGTAGCCGACGCCCCCGGCGCCGCCGGCGAGCAGCTCGGCGGCGTAGGTCTGCTCGACGTACTGCGACAGAACCAGCACCGGCAGGCCCGGCAGCCGCCTGCGCGCCTCGATCGCCGCGCGCAGCCCCTCGTCGCGGAACCCCGGCGGCAGCCGCACGTCCAGGACGGCGGCGTCCGGGCGGTGCTCCAGCAGGGCGGGCAGCACGTCGGGGCCGCTGCCCGCGGCGGCGACCACCTCGTGGCCGCCCGCGTCCAGCAGCATGGCCAGGCCCTCGCGGAGCAGGACGCTGTCCTCCGCGATCACGATCCGCACGGCAGCTCCACCTGAAGCGTCGTCCCTCCCCCGTCGGGGCTGTCGAGGCGGGTCGTCCCGTCGAGCGCCGCCACCCGGCGGCGGACGCCCGCGAGCCCGCTGCCCCGGTCCGGGTCGGCCCCGCCCTTGCCATCATCCCGCACGGTGATCGTGAGGCGGGCGGGTTCGCGCCGGAGCGCGACCCATCCGTGCCGGGCGCCGCTGTGCCTGGCGATGTTGGTGAGCGCCTCGGCCACGACGAAGTAGGCGGCGGCCTCGACGGCGGCGGGCGCCCTGCCGTCCTCGACGTCCAGCTCGACGGGGATCGGCTGCCCGGCGGCGAGGGCCAGCAGCGCCCCGGCCAGGCCGCGGTCGGACAGGATCGGCGGGTAGATGCCGCGGATCACCGTCCGCAGCTGCGCGAGCGCCTCCTCGACGCCCTCCCGGGCCTCCAGGAACAGCGTCCGGGCCGCGTCGGGATCGGCGTCGAAGCGGCGGTCGGCGAGGCCGAGCCGCAGGGCGGCGGCGACGAGCTGGGCCTGCGTCCCGTCGTGCAGGTCGCGCTCGATGCGGCGCAGCTCGGCGCCGTGCGCTTCCAGGGCCTCGGCGCGGGTCTCGGCCAGCTCCTCGACCCGCTCGGCGAGGCTGGTGCGCCGGGTGGGCGACAGCAGCACCTCGGCGAGCCTGGCCTGCCACCAACGGATCCGCGGCACCAGCCACAGCAGGATGCCCAGGTCGAAGGCGCCCTGCAGGAACGGCATCGTCAGCGCCTTGGGCCAGCTGTCCAAGGTGATGAACGCCGCCTGGGAGCCCTCGGGCGCCGCCCACCACCACAGCGGCAGCGAGAGCGTGAACGGGATCGCCGGCCACACCGCGACCGCGACCGCGGCGGCGGCCAGAGCGGTGAGCCCGTGCGCCGCCATCCAGGCCGCGTCCCGCCACGTGGAGGGCGATCGCAGCAGGCGCCCCGCCCCGCCGAGCCCCTCGCCGGAGGGCGGCCGGTACGGCTCGGGGATCTCGCGGCCGAGGACGCGCCCGGCCCGTCGCCGTTCGGCGTTCGCGAGCGCACGCAGGGGCTTGACGGCCGTCGGGAGCCACGGCAGCACGAGGAACGACAGGGCCAGCGCCGCCACGAGCGGGACGAGCCCGGCCATCGCGGGCAGGCCGGTGCGCAGGGCGCCGACCAGCTCGCCGGTCGCCTCCGCGCTGCGTCTCAGGGCTCGGTTCATGTCACCTCGCAGCACACCGTAGGCGACGCCGGCGACCCCCGCACCCAGGTCTGCCCCCAGGCCGATGGTGTAGCCCGCTACACCACCGTTTCGGGAGTGCGCGCCCATGTGCCCGGACCCCCGCGAAACCTAGGTTCGTCCAGGTGAGAGGCGGCAATCCACGGAGAGGCACCATGACCACGATGACGGCCGAGGCGACCGCGGAGGCGGTGCGCCTGGACACGGTCACCAAGACCTACGGGGACGTGCGGGCCCTGGACGGCGTCACCTGGACGTTCCGCCGCGGCGGGTTCACCGCGGTGATGGGGCCGTCCGGGTCCGGCAAGAGCACGTTCCTGCACTGCGCGTCCGGGCTCGACCGCCCGAGCGGCGGCACGGTCCGGATCGGCGGCGTGGACATCGGCGGGCTCAGCGAGGCGAAGCGGACGCGGCTGCGCCGGGAGCGGATCGGGTTCGTGTTCCAGGCGTTCAACCTGGTCCCGGCCATGGACGTCGAGCAGAACATCACGCTCCCCCTGCGGCTGGGCGGCACGGAGCCCGACCCGGCCCGGCTGGAGGAGATCGTCCGGCGGGTGGGCCTCGCGGACCGGCTGCGGCACCGCCCCGCCGAGCTGTCGGGCGGGCAGCAGCAGCGCGCCGCCCTCGCCCGCGCCCTGATCACCCGCCCCGAGGTCGTCTTCGCCGACGAGCCGACCGGCGCCCTCGACCCGCGCACGGCCCGCGACGTCCTGCGGATGCTGCGCGAGGCCGTCGACCTGACCGGCCAGACGGTCGTCCTGGTCACCCACGACCCGGCGGCCGCCGCGTGGGCCGACTCGGTGCTGTTCCTCAGCCGCGGCCGCATCGTCGACGAGCTGGCGTCCCCGACCCCGTCGGCCGTCCTGTCCCGCTGGGAGACGCTGTGAAGCGCGGAGCCGTGAAGGGCAGGGGGGCGTTCGCCGGGGTCTTCGTCGCGCTGACGTTCGCGGCGACGCTCGTCGGGGCGTGCGGGGTGCTGCTGGAGTCGGCGCTGCGGGCGCACGCGCCGGTCGAGCGGTTCGGCGCCGCCGCCGCGGTCGTGACCGGCCCGCGGAGCGTCACGGACCGGATGGGGAGGTTCGCGGACGAGCCGGAGAAGCAGAGCCGGCCGCTGACCGAGCCCGCCCCCGTCCCGGTCTCGGCCGCGGCCCGGCTGCGGGCCGTACCGGGCGTGCGGGCCGTGGTCGCGGACGTGTCCTTCCCCGCCGTGCTCTCCTCGGGGCGGCCGGTGACCGGACACGGCTGGGAGTCGGCCGCGCTGCGGCCCTACCGGCTGAGCGCGGGCCGGGCACCGCGGGCGCCGGACGAGGTCGTGCTGAGCCGGTCCTCGGGCCTGGCGCCCGGGGCCGTGGTCCGGATCCAGGTAAACGGACCGCCCCGCCCCTACCGGGTGTCCGGGCTCGTCGCCGAGGGCCCCGCGGCGGCGTTCTTCACCGCGGCGACGGCCGCGGCCCTCGACGGGCGCCCGGGCCTCGCCGACGCCCTCGCGGTGCTCGGCGACCCCGACGAGGACGCGCTCCGCGGGGCCGCTCCCGGGCTCGCCGTCTCCTTCGGCGCGGCGCGCGGCGACGCCGAGGACCCGGCCGTCGCCTCCGCGCGCCCCGACATCGTGGAGCTGTCCGCCTCGCTCGGCGGGGTCGGCGTGATGACCGCCCTCGTGGTCGTCGGCGGCCTGATCGTGCTGTCGGTGCGGGAGCGGGCACGCGAGTTCGCGCTGCTGCGGGCGGTCGGGGCGACGCCGGGCCAGGTGCGGGGACGGCTCCTGCGCGAGACGCTGCGGGTGGGGGCTCCGGCCGCGCTGACCGGCGGCGCGCTGTCCCTCGCGGCGGGCGCCGCGCTGCACGCGGCGATGGTCCGCGAGGGCGTCCTGCCGGACGGCTTCGGCCTGGCGCTCGGCCCGCTGCCCGTCCTCGCGGCGGTCGCGATCACACTGCTCGCCGCCACCGCGACCGCGTTCCTCGCCTCGCTGCGGCCGTCGCGGATCCGGCCCGTGGAGGCGCTGGGCGAGGCCGCCGCCGAGAACCCGCGCCTGCCCCGCTGGCGCGTCGTCACGGGCGCCGCCTTCCTCGTCGCCGGCCTGAACGCCCTCGGTTTCTCGGCGGGCGCCACGGGGGCCGCCGCGAACGCCTCGATCGGCGGCCTGGTCGTCTCGCTGATCATCGCCACGGCCTTCCTCGGGCCGCTGGTGGCGCGGGCCGGGAACCGGGTGCTGGGCCGCGCCGCCCGGGCCGCCTCGCCGGTGGCCGGGCGGATGGCCCAGCAGGCGGCCGGCGCCGCCGCCCTGCGCGCCGGGTCGCTGATCACCCCGGTCGCCCTGGCGGTCGCGTTCGCGGGCGTCCAGCTCTTCGCGCAGTCCACCGTCGCCCACGCGGCGCGGACCCAGGCGGAGGACGGGAACCGCGCCGACCGGATCGTCGTGGCGGCGGGCCCCGGGCTCCCGTCCGGCGCCGCCGGGTCGGTGCGCCGCGTCCCGGGCGTGACGGCCGCGACGCCGGTCAGGGACACCACCGTCGTCATGGCGGTCAAGGAGCTGGGCGAGAAGAACCTGCGCTCGCTCAACGGCAGCGGCGTCGGCGCGGACGCGGCCGCCACGCTGGACCCGGGGGTGTCGTCCGGCCACCTGGACGATCTGCGGGGCGACACCGTCGCGCTCAGCCGGGACGTCGCCGGCGGCCTGCGCGTCGGCTCGACGGCGCCGCTGTGGCTCGCGGACGGGACGCGGATCCGGGCACGCGTCGTGGCGGTCTACGACCGCGGCCTCGGTTTCGGCGACGTGCTGCTCCCCCACGGCGTCGTGGCCGCACACTCCGCCTCGCCGCTCGACGACCGCGTCCTCGTCCGCGGGCGGGCCGACCTGAGCGCGGCCACCGCCGCCTATACCGG
Source organism: Actinomadura verrucosospora (assembly GCF_039540335.1). NCBI lineage: Bacteria > Bacillati > Actinomycetota > Actinomycetes > Streptosporangiales > Thermomonosporaceae > Actinomadura > Actinomadura verrucosospora. Next base: position 104,138 of record NZ_BAABEV010000019.1, read on the forward strand.
GGCACGGGTGCTCAGCCCCGAGGCCTACCAGACGAGCCTCTCGCAGGAGATGAGGCTCCAGGGCTTCGTCAGCCTGCTGGTGGTCGCCGCGATCACGGGTTTCATCCTCATCGGCCTCGTCACGACGCTGGCGCTGGCGACGGCGGCGCGCCGCCGCGAGTTCGCGCTGCTGCGGCTGGTGGGCGCCACCCGCCGCCAGGTCCTCCGGATGCTCCGCTTCGAGGCCGCGATCGTGCTCGGCACCGGCATCGCGGTGGGCGCCCTCATCGCGGCGGTGACCCTGACGGCGTTCGCGGCCCGCGTGACCGGCCTTCCCCTTCCCTCGATCCCGCCCCTGGCATGCGCCGCGATCCTTCTCGGCGTGGCCGGATCCGGCGCCGCCGCGATCCTCCTCCCGGCGCGCGCCGTGCTGCGCCGGCGCACCCCTCCCTCCCTCTCCTGAAAGGCACTGCCATGAGCAACTCCACCCGCTGGACCCTGATCTGCATCCTCATCGGGGTGAACGTCCTGTCGAACGCGGTCCTCGGAGACGGCCTGATCCAGATCGCCGTCAGCGCCGTCACCGGCCTCGCCGCCGCGGCCGTCCTGATCGACCTGCTGCTCCGCGGCCGCCGCGAGCCCTGAGCCCGACCGGGCCGCCCGGCCGGACGACCGAACCGCACGGCTCGTCCCCCGGGCGGCCCCCACCGCCGTTACGATCGCCACTGGCATGCTCTGTACCGGAACGGCGTGAAATGGATGATGTGGAGGTCCGGCACCTGCCGGGCGACCTGCCGCAGCTGTTCGACGGCGGCGCCGGGGACGGCGCGCCCGCCCGGACGCTGTCGGTTCCGCTGCCCGACGGGGACCTGGTCTGGCCCGATCCCGGGTACCCGCAACGGCAGCTCCTCCTGCGGCCCGCGTTCTGGCTGAGCGACGAGCCCGCCGGCGGCGACCTGTGGGCCCGGTTCCGCGCCGAGCACGCCCGCTCGGGCCTGTGGCCGCTGCTCATGGACGAGTCCGACCAGCCGTGGGCGGCCGGCCAGATCGCCCCCGAGCCGGTCGCCGAGGTCGGCAACTACCACCCCCACGCGTTCATGTACGAGGTGTGGGCGGACTGGGCCGAGCAGGCCGCCGACGACGACCACGACGACCTCGCCCCCTACGGGCGGCAGTGCCCCGGCCCGGCGCCCGCCGGCGTGCCGCTCGACGACCCGGACGCCATGGCCGACCGGCACGCCCGTGCCCTGGCCTCACGCGGCATGTCGCTCGGCCTGGTCGCGGTGGACCGCGGCGCCGACGCGCTCGCCGCCGTCGGCTGGCAGGGCGCGCTGAACCACAACGAGTGGACGGCGCCGCTCTCGGCCGTCCTGCGAAGCTGGGAGGACCGCTTCGGCGCCCGCGTCGTCGCGCTCGGCTTCAACACCCTGGAGCTCAGCGTGGCCGCGCCTCCCGTGAGCACCCGGCACGCCGTGCACGTCGCGGCCGAGCACTGGGCGTTCTGCCCCGACATCCTCTTCCAGGGGCCCGGCACCCTCGCCGGGTACGCCGAGGAGATCCGCGGCAAGACCAACTGGTCGTTCTGGTGGGACTGACCGGCGACGGAGACGGGGGCGGGAACGGATGCGACGCAGTGGCAGGGCGCTCTCCGCGGTCATCGCGGCCGGGATCGCGCTCACCCTCGCGGCCGACGTCACCGTGCTCGCGCGGGACCGGACGGGCGGCGGGCCCCGCCGGCCCGGGAACCTGGTGTCGGTCACCGAAGCGCCGCGGACGCCGGCCGTCGCGCCGCTGACCCGCCGCTACACGCCGCACCTGCTGGTCGCCGGGACGGCCACGCTGCCGCCCCAGGCCGTCGAGCGGGCGAAGCGGCTCGACGGCGTCGCCGGGGTCGCGGTCGTGGACGCCGCGCGGGCCATGGTCGGCGACCGCCGCATGGGCCTGCTCGGCGTCGACCCGTCGGTCTTCCGCGCGTTCGCGCCCGAGCCCACCGCCGGATCCGACCAGCTGTGGCAGACCGTCGCGTCCGGCGGCCTGGCGGTGTCGTTCGAGCAGAGCCGCGACGGGGCGCTGCCCCTCGGCGCGGTGGTCCCGGCGGGCCGCAGCACCGCCCCGGCGCGGGTCCGCGTCGGCGCCTACGCCTCGATGGGCATCGGCGACGTCGGCGCCGTGGTGTCCCGCGACCAGGCCCGCGCGCTGGGACTGCCGGACGGGAACGGCCTCGTCATCAGCGCACCGAGGGCCGACACCGCGGCGCTGGTGAAACGCCTGAAGAAGGTGCTCCCGCGCGGCACGAAGGTGGCGACGCTGGCCGCGCCGAAGAGCACCGGCCGCACGCGGCCCAAGAGCCCCCCGCGGGTGACCGGGCGGCCCGACGGGGCGTCCGGCGGCCGCTCCCCCATCACCGGCAACGCGATGACGCCCACGATGCGGACCGTCCTGCTGGAGATCGCCGGGATGTTCGGCCCCTTCCCCGTGATCGGCTGCCACCGCTCCACCGGCGATCCGCAGGACCACGGCGACGGCCGCGCCTGCGACTTCATGGAGAGCACCGGCGGCCGGCCGCCGACCGCCGGCGCCCAGCGGCACGGCGACGAGGTCGCCCGGTACGCCGTCGCGAACGCGCGGCGGCTCGGCATCTCCTACGTCATCTGGAGGCAGCACATCTGGAACGTGCGCGGCGGCGGATGGCGGCCGATGGAGGACCGGGGGAGCATCACCCAGAACCACTACGACCACGTCCACATCTCGGTGCTGCGCTAGCCGCCCTTCAGGGAAGCGGCTGCTCGCACCACACCACCTTGCCGTCCCGGGTGCGGCGCACCCCCCAGCGCTGCGCCAGCCGCCCCACCACGTGCAGGCCCCGGCCCGACTCGCTCGCCTCGTCGTCCTCGTCGTGGTGGCGGATCCGGGGGTGCCCGTCGGAGGAGTCGAACACCTCGCAGACCAGCCCGCCCTCCCGCACCAGCCGCAGCCCGATGCGGCCGCCCGCGTGCCGGATCGCGTTGGTGACCAGCTCCGAGGCCAGCAGGGTGGTGGTGTAGGCCATGTCCTCCAGGCCCCAGCGGGCGAGCCGGTCGCGGATGAGGCCGCGCGCCCGGCGCACGGCGGCCGGCTCGGCGGGCAGCTCCCAGGAGGCGTGCCGGTCGGCCGGGATCCGCGCCAGCCGCGCCACCAGCATGGCGATGTCGTCGCGGTGCTGGTCGTCGTAGACGCCGTCGAGGGCCGCCTGGCACAGGTCCTCCAGAGGGCGGGCGGCGGCGCCCGGCCCGAACGTGGCGCGCAGCCGGGCCAGGCCGTCGTCGATGTCGCGCGCCCGGTTCTCCACCAGGCCGTCGGTGTACAGGAACAGCAGCGTCCCGTCCTCGACGGTGAACTCGCGGCTGACGATGGGCCCCTCGCCGCCCACGCCGAGCGGCGGCGCGGGCGGGACCGGCAGGTACTCCGAGGCCCTGCCGGGCGGGACCAGCAGCGGCGGCAGGTGCCCGGCGCTGGCCACCTCGCACTGGCCGCTGACCGCGTCGTACACGACGTAGGCGCAGGTGGCGAAGTGGGGTTCGCGCTCGCCGAGCGTCCGCATCAGGGAGTCGAGCCGCTCCAGCGCCTCGGCGGGCGGCAGCTCCAGCCCGGCGAGGGTGTGGATCGCGGTGCGGAGCCGCCCCATGGTGACAGCGGCCTTCACGCCGTGCCCGGCCACGTCCCCCACCACCAGCGCGACCCGCGCGCCCGGCAGCGCGATCGACTCGTACCAGTCGCCGCCGACCTCGATCAGCCGGCTGCCCGGCAGGTACCGGTGGTGCACCTCCACCGGCGACGGCGCCGACAGCCCGGTCGGCAGGAGGCTGCGCTGCAGGGTCAGCGCGGTCGCCCGCTCCCGCGAGTACTGCCGGGCGCTCTCGACGAAGATGGCCGCCCGGGTGGCGAACTCCATCCCGATCTCGACGTCGTAGGCGTCGAAGGGCCGGTGCGCGACGTTGCGCGTGCAGACGAAGAAGCCGAGCACGCCCGCCGCCGAAGTGATCGGCAGAAGCAGCATCGACGCGCCCTTGAGCAGTTCGGCGACAGGCGGGCGGCGCCAGGAGGAGGCGAGGCTCGCCGCGCCCTCCCCGCCGAGCACGCGCAGCACCGGCTCGCCGGACGCCAGGCACAGCGCGTGCGGCGTCCCCTCCGGGTAGGCGAGGGACTCCCCGGTCGGGAACGTCGCGTCCCAGACCGGGTCCTGGTCGTCGAACCCGATCGCCATCCGGCGCAGCTGCGGGCCGTCGGGGCCCTGCGGCCCCTCGTCGGCGTCGATATGGTTCTCCAGCAGCAGCAGCGCGCCGGAATTGCAGAAGTGCGGGACGAGCACGTCCATGAGTCCGCGCGCCAGCAATTCGAGGTCGAGCGTGGAGCCGATCCGCGGGAGCGCGTCGTCCAGCAGGGCGCGGCGGATGACGGCCGGGTCGACGAACCGGTCCGCGAGCGGCACCGGCACCTTCACCACGGCCAGCGCCGCGATCTCGGGCGCGCCGCCGCTCATCGGGTGGACGGTGACGACGGCGTCGAGCATGCCGCCGACCGGGGACTCCACGGCGAGCATGGCCGTGCGCTCCCGCCCGGCCCTCAGCGCCTCCAGCAGCGGCCTGCGCGCGCCGGGAATGACCTCGTCCAGCCGGGAACCCAGGAGGGCGTCCCCATTCGGGCACAGAACCGCAGCGGCGTTGCGGTCGAACTGGAGAATTATCCCCGACGAATCCATGCCGAGAATGAGAATTCGGGTGGACGACTCCATCGCTCGATTATGGGACATGGCGGGGCTCGATGAGGCCGATACGCGCGGGGAGTCCGTCCCTTACCGAAGCGCATGGGTCTCGGGCGGGAACTGATACCGGGTCCGCTTCCGCGCGGGGCCGTGCGGCGGGCCCGGTTCCCCGATCGGGGTCCGCGCGGCATGCGGGTCCCGCGGTCAGGACTTCCCGAAGACCTGCGGCGGCGGGACGGGCGCGACGATCTCCTCGCCGTCGAGCAGCGGCGCGGCGCCCGCGCAGAACGCCGCGAGGTCGCCGCCCTCCAGCAGGCGGGCGCGCGCGACGCCGCCCGCGGCGCGGCGCGTCAGCTCCGCCACGGGCAGCGGCTCCCGGGACGCGGCCACGATCAGGTTCCCGAAGCGGCGGCCCCGCAGCACGCCCGGGTCGCCCATCAGCAGCGCGTGCCGGAACACCGACCGGACCGTCGCGGTCACCCGGCGGGCGAACGGCAGCCGGAAACCGTCGGCGACGTTGGCCAGGTAGACGCCCCCGGGGCGCAGCACGCGCGCGGCGTCCAGGACGAACTCGCGGGTCGCGAGTTCCGGCGGCATCGACGCCCCGGCGAAGGCGTCCATCACGACCAGGTCGTCGGCCTCGTCGGCCAGGGCCGCGATCCCCGAGCGCCCGTCGGTGATCCGGATCCGCAGGCCGGGGACGCCCTTGACCGGCAGCTGCTCCCGGACGACCTGCACCAGCTCCGCGTCCGGTTCCAGCACCACCTGCCGAGAGCCCGGCCGGGTCGCGGCGATGTAGCGGGGCAGCGTGCACCCGGCGCCGCCGACGTGGACCGCGTCGAACGCCTCCCCGGAGAGGCCGAGCGAGTCGACCACGTCGCCCATCAGGCGCATGTACTCGAAGTCGAGGTAGGTGGGGTCGGACAGGTCCACGTACGACTGGGGGACGCCGTCGACGAGCAGCATCCAGCCGCCGTCGCGGTCGGCGTCGCGCAACAGCTCCGCCTCCCCGCCGGCGATCTCGTAGGTTCGCGGACGGGGGGCGTGCCTGCCCTTGCGTGCCATGCCCCCACCCTACGGACCGCGGCCCGCGCGGCCCGCCACACCTCAGGTCTGCTCCGTCAGGTCGGTCAGGGCGGTCTCCGCCGCGAAGTGGCAGGCGCTGGGGTGGGCGGCGCCGTCCCGCTCCTCCAGGGCCGGCACCTGCTCCGCGCAGATGTCGCGCGCCTTCCAGCAGCGGGTGCGGAACCGGCAGCCGGACGGCGGGTCCAGCGGCGACGGCGGCTCGCCCTCCAGCCGGATCTGCTCCGTCCAGCCGGGCGCGTCCGGGTCGGGCACCGGGACGGCCGACAGCAGCGCCTGCGTGTACGGGTGGGTGGGGTGCTCGTAGATCTGGGCCTCGTCGCCGGTCTCGACGACCTTGCCCAGGTACATCACGGCGATCCGGTCGGAGATGTGGCGGACGGCGGCCAGGTCGTGCGCGATGAACACGTACGCCAGCCCGAGCTCGCGCTGCAGCTCGGCGAGCAGGTTCATCACCTGCGCCTGGACGGACACGTCCAGCGCCGACACCGGCTCGTCGCACACGATGACGTCGGGCCGCAGCGCCAGGGCGCGGGCGATGCCGACGCGCTGGCGCTGCCCGCCGGAGAACTGGTGCGGGTAGCGGTTGACGTGCCCGGGGTCGAGGCCGACGAGCTCCAGCAGCTCCTGCACGCGCCCGCGCCGCTCGCCCTTCGGCGCGACCTCCGGATGGACGGCGAACGGCTCCCCCACGATGTCGCCGACCGTCATCCGCGGGTTCAGCGAGGAGTAGGGGTCCTGCATGACCATCTGCACGCGGCGGCGCAGCGCCCGCAGCTCCGCCTTCGGCAGCGCGAAGATGTCGCGGCCGTCGAAGCGGACCGTCCCCGCGGTGGGGCGCTCGGCGGCGAGCAGCAGTTTGGCCAGCGTCGACTTCCCGCATCCGGACTCGCCGACGACGCCGAGGGTCTCGCCGCGCCGCAGCTCCAGGTCGACCCCGTCCACGGCCTTGATCTGGCCGACCGCGCGCTTGACCACGACGCCGCGGGTCACGGGGTAGTGCTTGACGAGTCCCTCGACCCGCAGGATCGGGTCCTCACTCGGCTCCGGCACGGTGCACCTCCTCGGCGAAGTGGCAGGCGGCCTCGTGCCCGGGGGCGACGGTGACGAGCGGCGGCCGCTCCGCCGCGCAGAGCGCCTCGGCGCGGGGGCAGCGCGGCTGGAACGGGCAGCCCGGCGGGAGCGCGGCCGGGTTCGGCGGCGCCCCCTTGATCGGGACGAGCGGGCCGCCGCGCCGGTCGAGCCGCGGCACCGAGGCCAGCAGGCCCCTCGTGTAGGGGTGGGCGGGCCGCGCGTACAGCTCCCGGGCGGGCGCCTGCTCGGCGACCGACCCCGCGTACATGACGACGATCCGGTCGGCGACGCCGGCGACGACGCCGAGGTCGTGGGTGATCAGCACCATGCCCATGCGCAGCTCGTCCTGCAGCCCGGCCAGCAGCCGCATGATCTGCGCCTGCACGGTGACGTCGAGCGCGGTGGTCGGCTCGTCGGCGATCAGCACGTCCGGCTCCAGCGCCAGCGCCATCGCGATCATGATGCGCTGCCGCATGCCGCCGGAGAACTGGTGCGGGTAGTCGCCGAGCCGCCTGGCGGCCGAGGGGATCCGCACCCGCTCCATCAGCTCCACGGCCTTGGCCGTGGACTCCCGGCGGCCGAGCCCCCGGTGCACCCGGAACATCTCGCGGAGCTGGTCGCCGACCGTGAAGACCGGGTTCAGCGCGGTCAGCGCGTCCTGGAAGATCATCGAGATGCGGTCGCCGCGGTAGGCGCGGCGCCGCCGCTCGGGCAGCCCGAGCAGCTCCTCGCCGCGCAGCCGGACCGAGCCGCGCTCGACGCGGGCGGGCGGGACGTCCAGGATGCCCATCACGGCCTGCGCCGCGACGCTCTTGCCCGATCCCGACTCGCCGAGGATCGCGAGCGTCTCCCCCTCGGCGAGGGTGTACGACAGCCCGTTCACCGCGTGCACGTCCTGGTCCCGCACGCGGAACCGGACGTGCAGGTCCTCGACGCTCAGGAGCGGCGCCACCGGCTCCGGGGCGGGAACCGGGTCGTCCTTCAGGTCCGTGGTCATGTCTCGGCTCACCGCAGCTTGGGGTCGAGGGCGTCGCGGACGGCGTCGCCGAGCATCAGGAAGCTCAGCACCGTCGCCGACAGGAACAGCGCGGGGAAGATCAGCAGGTGCGGGTGGTCGACGAAGGAGTCCTTCGCCTGGTTGAGCTGGAGGCCCCAGGAGACCTCGGGGTACTGCAGGCCGACGCCGAGGAAGTCCAGCGTCGCCTCGCCGACGATCACGTGCCCCACGTTGAGGGTGGCCACCACGATCACCGGGGCGATCGCGTTCGGCAGGATGTGCCGGAGCATGATCCGCCGGTCGGACGCGCCGAGCAGCCGCGCCGCCTGCACGTAGTCGGCGTCGCGGACGGAGATGACCTGCCCCCGCATGATGCGGATCATCGTCGTCCAGCCGAGCAGGACCAGCACCAGCGTCATCGCCCACACGCCGTGCGAGGGGAACGCCACCAGGATCACGGTGGCGCCGAGCACGAACGGCAGCCCGAAGAAGACGTCGGTCAGCCGGGCGATCAGCGCGTCGATGATGCCGCCGTAGTACCCGGCGAGCAGCCCGAACAGCAGCGCGATCAGCAGCGCGAAGACGGTGACGGCGACGCCGATCAGCAGCGTCGGGCGGGCCCCGTGCACGACGTGCGCGTAGTAGTCGCAGCCCGCGAGGTCGGTGCCGAACCAGTGGTCGCCGGACGGCCCGAGCTTGGCGTCGTTGGCGTCGCAGCCCTCGTTGACGCCCGTGGAGGTGAACAGCCGCGGCGCCACGGCCATGACCGTCACGAGCGCGAGGACCGCCGCCGATCCCCAGAAGAGCCAGCGGCGCCGCAGCTCGTGCCACGCGTCGTCCCACAGCGAGGCCCGGCCGATGGCCCCGCCGGCGACGGCGACCGCGGCGGCGCTCGTCCCCGGGGCCCCAGGACCGGGCGCCGGCTCCGCGCCCGGCGGCCCCGCGTCCGGCTGCTTGATGGTCATGCGCCCCTCACTCGTACCTGATCCGCGGGTCGAGCACCCCGTACAGCAGGTCCACGACCAGGTTGACCAGCAGGAAGATCAGCACCAGCAGGGTGACCGCGCCGACCACGACGGGCCCCTCCTTCAGCTGGATCGACTCGAACACCTGCCCGCCGATGCCCGGCAGGTTGAAGATGCCCTCGGTCACGACCGCGCCGGCCATCATGTTCCCGAAGTCGACGCCGAGATAGGTCACCACCGGGATCAGCGAGTTGCGCAGGGCGTGCCGGCCGACCACCCGCGCCCGCGACAGCCCCTTGGCGTTCGCCGTCCGCACGTAGTCGGCCCGCAGGTTCTCCGACAGGCTCGTGCGGGTCAGCCGCGCCACGTACGACAGGCCGAGGGAGCCGAGCACCATCCCGGGCAGCAGGTAGGACATCGGCCAGCCGTCGTCCGTCCCCGCCGTGGGGAAGATCTGCCAGTGCAGCCCGAACAGGAGCTGCGCGACGTAGCCGAGCACGAACACCGGCACCGCGATCACCAGCGTGGTCCCGCTGAGGACGAGGGTGTCGGCGAACCGGCCGCGGCGCAGCCCAGCCCAGATGCCGAGCAGGATCCCGACGACCAGCTCGAAGACCCAGGCGGTGAGGGCGAGCTGCGCCGTCACCGCCCAGCGCCCGCTGAGCATCTCCGACACGCTCTGGCCGGTGTAGTTCTCGCCCAGGTCGCCCTGGACGAGACCCCACATGTACTTCGCGTACTGCACCAGCAGCGGGTCGTTCAGGTTGTAGCGGTCCCGGAGGACCTCCAGGACGTTCTCCGGGACCGGCTTGTCTCCGGCGAGCGCCTGGATCGGATCTCCCGGCAGCGCGAACACCATCGCGTAGATGAGCAGCGTGGTGCCGATGAAGACGGGGATCGCCTGTAGGAGCCGCCGGAGGACGTAGCGCCACATCGCCGGCTACTTCACCGTCACTTCGGTGGCGATCAGACCCGTCGAGAACGGGGTGATCGTGACGTTGTCCACCCGCTTGGAGCGGCCGCCCTCGCCCGCCCACGTCCACAGCGGGATCATCGGCATCTCGCGGATGGCGACGTCCTCGGCCTGGTTGTAGAGCGCGTTGGCCTGCTGCGGGTCCGGCGCCTTGTTGGCCTTGGCGATGAGGTCGTCGAACTCCGTGCTCTTCCAGCCCATGCGGTTGCCCGCCGAGCCCCACATGTTCTCCAGGTAGTTCTGCGGGCTCGGGTAGTCGGCCTCCCAGTTCTGCCGGTAGGGGCCCTTCTCCTTGCGGTCGCTCAGCAGGGAGAAGTAGTCGGACGCGGGGACCTGCCGGAACTGGATGTCCTTGATGCCGAGGTTGTCGCGCAGGGAGTTGGCGACGATCCGCATCCACTGGGCGTAGGTCGGCTGCGCGTTGGAGAAGTACAGCTCCAGCGTCCCGGAGAATCCGCCGGCCTTGTCGAACAGCTGCCGAGCCTTGGCCGGGTCATAGGTGCACAGCTCGCCGCAGGCGTTGGCGCGGTGCCCGGGAATGATCGACGGGATCAGCGAGTCGGCCGGGAAGTAGCTGCCGTTGAAGACCGCCTTGTTGACGCCCTGGCGGTCGATGGCCATCGAGATGGCCTTGCGCAGGTCGGGGTTGGCGAACCGCTTGTCGAACACCGGGAGTCCGAGGTAGTCGGTGGTGCTCATCTTCCGGGCCAGGAACCGGTCGCCGAGGAGCCGCTTGGCCTCGGGGACCTTGGCCGACGGGATGGTCTGCAGCACGTCGATCCGGCCCGCCCGCAGGTCGGTGTAGGCGGTGTCCGCGCTGGAGTAGCTCTTCCAGGTCACGCCCTTGTTCTTCGGCTTGCGCGTGCCGGTGTAGCCGGGGAACGCGACGAGCTTGACCTGCTTGTTGCGCTCCCAGTTCCCGTCCATCATGTACGGGCCGTTGCCGACCGGGTGGTCGTCGAACGCCTTGGGGTCCTTGAGCCCGGCCTTCGGCATCGGCGCGTACGCCGGGTAGGTCAGCAGCAGGGGGAACTGGCTGAACGGGTCGTTCAGCGTGACCTTGAGCGTGTTCTGGTCGACGACCTCGATGCCGGAGAGCTTGTCGGCCTTCGGCTTCGCGTTCTCGTCCTCGGGGTTCAGGTCCGCGTACCCCTTGATGTACGAGAAGTAGTCGTTGGCGCCCATCGCGTTCGGCCCGTAGGCGGCGTAGTTCCACGCGTCGGCGAAGCTCTGCGCCGTCACCGGCTCGCCGTTGTGGAACTTCTGGCCCGCCCTGACCTTGATCGTCCAGACCTTCTGGTCGGCGGAGGTGACCGACTCGGCCGCCAGCGGGACGGCCTTGCCGTCCCGGGTCAGGTCCATCAGGTTGTCGAACAGCTCGGTGATCACGTCGAAGGCGTAGCTGCCGGTCGTGTTGGCGGGCATCAGGTGGTCCGGCTCGGAGTGGCCCACGGTGAACGTACCGTCGCTCGCCTTGGCGTCGTCCCCGCCGCAGGCCGACAGGCCGAGCGACGCGGCCAGCGCCACCGCCGCGAGACCCGCGACGTTCAAGCGGAGACCCCTTCCGGCACCCCTCAGGCTGGTCATGCTCCTCCTCGGCCGTGTCGTTCGGCGCACGGGCGCTTGGCCGCCCGCGGTCCTTGGAACGCTCGCAGCGTCGTACTCAGCCTGGCAGTTCGGATACGGCGCTGACGGAGTCGAAACCGGATCGAGACGAACTTGATCATTCGTTGACACGGGTCGGCGAGGGAGCAGAATGAGGCCTCATCGCGGGAAGGAATCGGGGGCAGCGGTGGGCTTCGAGCAGACGGGCCGGACGGCCGGCGGCACGGTGGACGGCACGACGGAGGGCGGCACGGCGGACGGCACCGGAGGCGATCGGGTCGGCGCCGAGGCGGCCGCGATCTGCGCCGACCTCATCAGGTTCGCCACCGTGAACCGGGGCGAGGGGGTGGCCGAGCCGGAGCGCCCGGCCGCCGAGCACGTGGCCGGGCTGCTGGACGAGGCGGGCGTCGAGACGACGATCGTGGAGTCGGCGCCGGGCCGCGCGAGCGTGCTCGCCCGCGTCCCGGGCACCGACCCGTCCCATCCGACGTTCCTGATCCACGGGCACCTGGACGTGGTCCCCGCCGATCCGGCCGACTGGACCGTTCCGCCGTTCTCGGGCGAGGTGCGCGACGGATGCGTGTGGGGGCGCGGCGCCGTCGACATGAAGGGCAGCCTCGCGATGACGCTCGCGACCGTGCGGGCGCGGCTGCGCGAGGGGCGGCGCACGCGCGGCGACCTGGTCCTGGCCTTCCTGGCCGACGAGGAGTGCACCGGCGAGCACGGGTCCCGGTACGTGGCGCGGGAGCACCGCGGGTTCTTCGAGGGCTGCACGGAGGCGATCAGCGAGTCCGGCGGGTTCAGCGTGGACGCCGGCGGGGCGCGGATCTACCCGATCGCGACCGGCGAGCGCGGCACGACCTGGATGCGGCTGACGGCGCGCGGGACCGCCGGGCACGGGTCCAAGCCCGCGCCCGACAACCCGGTCGCCGAGATCGCGCACGCGGTCTCCCGGCTGGCCTCCCACCAGTGGCCGGTCCGGCTGACGCCGGGCGTGCGGGCGCTGCTGGACGGGCTCGCGGACGCCCTCGGCACGTCCATCGACCACGACCGCCTCGACGCGGAGGCGGCCCGGCTCGGCCGCGCCGGGCACCTGTTCGCCGGGACGATCCGCAACTCGGCGAACCCGACCCGGCTCGACGCCGGCTACAAGGTCAACGTCGTGCCGGGCACGGCGACCGCGCAGGTCGACGGCCGCTACCTGCCCGGCACGGGCGAGGAGTTCCTCGCCACGGTCGACCGGCTGCTCGGCCCGAAGGTGACCCGCGAGTTCATCAACTACGAGGAGGCCCCCGCCGCCGACCCGGCGGGCCCGACGTTCGCCGCGCTCGCGGGCGCGCTCCGCGCCGAGGACCCGCTCGCGCGTCCCGTCCCGTACGTGATGGCCGGGGGCACCGACGCGAAGTCGTTCCACCGCATCGGCATCACGAGCTTCGGCTTCGCGCCCCTGCTGCTCGGCCCCGAGCTCGACTACTTCGGGATGTTCCACGGCGTGGACGAGCGGGTCCCGCTGGACGGCCTCGCCTTCGGGACCCGCGTCCTGGACCGCTTCCTCGACACCCGTTAGAGAAGGCAGGGGGTCCCGGCGCGCGCGGCCACCGGAACCCCCCGGGCCTCTCCCCCGTCACCGGGACTTCTGATAGCTCCGGAGCGAGTGGACCGCGAGCCCGACCGCGGCCGCGGTCAGCACGAGCAGCCATCCGCCGTGCGCCGCGACGGCGGACCAGTCGGGATCCTCGGCGAGCGCGCCGCGCGACGCGTCCAGGGCCCAGCTCACCGGGTTGCCCGCCGCGACGTGCCGCATCCAGGCCGGCATCAGGCTCTTCGCCATGAACGCCGACGACAGGAACGTCAGCGGGAGCAGCAGCATCACGTTCAGGCCGATGATCGTGTTGCGGTCGCGCACGAGCAGCGCGAGCGTGTTGGACAGCGCGGCGAGGACCACGCCGATCAGCACCGCCGCCGCGACCAGCACGGCGACGCCGCCGGGACCGCCGGGGTAGTGCGCGCCCGCCGCCCGGCCCAGCGCGATGATCACGAACGACTGGAACGCCGTGCTGAGAGCCTGCTCGATGACGCCGGCGTTCGCGATCGCGCCGCGCCGCACCGGCGCGACGAGGAACCGGTCGAGGGTGCCGCGCTCGATCTCGTCCATGGTCGCCATCCCGGCGAACGAGTTCAGCGAGACCGCGTTCATGACCACCACGCCGGGGACGATGTAGTCGAGGTAGGACTGCGCGCCGAACCCGGGCAGCTCCGCCACCTTCCTGAACAGCTGGCCGAAGAGGAACAGCCAGATCATCGGCTGCGCCAGCGTCATGACGACGACGGCGGGACTGCGCACCAGCGCGGTCAGCCGGCGGTGCGTCATCCACCAGGTCCCGGTCACGAGCGCGGTCATCGGACGCCTCCGGCAGCGGTCTCGGCGGGGTCGGGTGCGTCGGCCCGCGCGAACCGCCGTCCGGCGTAGCGCAGGTACACGTCGTCCAGCGAGGGCCGCGCGACGGTCGCCGCCGCCGCGGGGACGCCCGCCTGGTCGAGGGCGGCGAGGACGGCGGGCACGGTCGACGCGCCGTCGTCGGCGCGGGCGCTCAGGCGCGGCCCGTCCAGGACGATCTCGCGCACGCCGGGCAGGCGGCCGAGGGCCTCCCGCACCGGCGGCTCGGGCGGCGCCTCCCGCCACTCCACGTGGACGGCGTCGCCGCGCAGCTCGCCCTTGAGGGAGTCGGGGGTGCCCTCCACCACGACGCGGCCGCGGTCGACGATCGCCAGCCGCCGCGCGAGCCGGTCGGCCTCCTCCAGGTAGTGGGTGGTCAGCAGGATCGCGAGCGCGTCGTCGCCCGCCAGCCGCGCGATCTCGGCCCACATCGACGCGCGGGCCTCCGGGTCGAGGCCGGTGGTGGGCTCGTCCAGGAACAGCACCCGCGGCCGGTGAACGAGGCCGAGCGCGACGTCGAGGCGCCGCCGCATCCCGCCGGAGTAGGTCTTCACCGGCCTGTCCGCCGCGTCGTCCAGCCCGAACCGGGCGAGCAGCTCGGCCGCGCGGCCGCGCACCCGCGCCCCGCCCATCCCGTGGAGGCGGCCCTGCAGGACGAGGTTGTCGCGGCCGCTGGCATCGGGGTCGGCGCCGGACCGCTGGGACACCACGCCGATGACGTGGCGGACCCTGTCGGGCCTGCGCAGCACGTCGTGCCCGGCCACGGCCGCGGAACCCGCGTCCGGCCGGACGAGCGTGGTGAGGATCTTGACGGTGGTGGACTTGCCCGCCCCGTTGGGGCCGAGCAGCCCGAGGATCTCGCCCGGCCCGACCGTGATCGACAGGCCGTCCAGGGCCCGGACGTCGCCGGGGTAGTTCTTCACGAGGCCCTCGGCCTCGATGGCATGCGCCATGTTCTCCTCCGTGCCAGGAAACGTGCCGCACGAAGGGCCCCGGATAGGCTGGTGTCGCGTCACGCCGCCAGGGCCCGCCTCGCGCGGGTTCTCGGTGGTGGGTCCGGGCCCGGCGGCGGTGTTGCAGCACCGCCGCCGGGCCTTCCGCTCGCTAGTCCTCGGGGGCTCCCCTCTCCGCCAGCTCGGCGATCTCGGGCGGCATCTCGCCGGTCGCGTGGAAGGAGCGCCACAGATCGAGGTGCGGCAGCGTGCCGTCCTCGATCTCGGCGAGGAAGCCGCGCACCCACGCGGCCTCGGCGCGCCGCATCGCCAGGTCGTACTCGGTTTCCAGCAGGAAGAGGCGCGGCACCTCCTTCTCGCCGTCCAGGGCGGCCTGGTCGGCGGCGATCTCCCGCTCCATGGCGTCGAGGCGGCCGCGCAGCAGCGCCGCCACCTCGTCCGGGCCGAGCGCGCCGAGGACCGAGAGCCCCGCCTCGAACCGCGGCCGCTCGCGCTCGGGGACGCCGATCAGCTCCCGGACCCAGTCGGCCAGCTCGTCGCGTCCCGCGTCGGTGATGCCGTAGACGGTGCGCTCGGGCCTCGCGCCTTCCCTGGCGCTGCCCTCGACGGCCAGGAACCCGTGCTTCTCCAGGTTGCCGACCACGGTGTAGAGCGAGCCCCACTTGATGTCCATGTCGCGGTCCTTGCCGCGGGCGCGCATCAGGGACGCCATCTCGTACGGGTGCATCGGCCTGGCGGAGACGGTCGACAGCACGGCGAGCCCCAGCAGGTTGCTCACCTTGCGCCGCTTGGCCATCCCCGCCTCCTCGTGAACGAGTATTCGTGCACGAGTATTGCATCCGCGGCCGCCTCCGTCCACCCCCGATGCACGCGCACCCGGCGCGGGTAGAGATCGGATGTGGACTTCTCCAGTGCGGCCGACGACCTGTACGGCGTCCTGCCCGCCGACTTCGTGGAGACCCGGAAGCGCCTGGCGCAGGAGGCCAGGAAGGAGGGCGACGCCGCGCTCGCCAAGCGGATCGGGGCACTGCGGCGCCCCACGCTCTCGGCATGGGCGGTGAACCTCCTCGCGCGCTCGGCCGCGGACGAGATCGCCGGGCTGCTGGACGTCGGCGAGGAGATGCGGGCGGCCTGGGGCTCGGGCCGCGGCCTCGGGGACCTGGAGCGGCGGCGTGCCGGGCTCGTCGCGGCGCTCGTGCGGACCGCCGGCCGGCTCGCCGCGGACGCGGGCAACGCGCTGCGCGAGCAGGCGGTCCGCGAGGTGGAGGACACGCTCCAGGCGGCCACCGTGGACGCCGCCGTCGCCGAGGAGGTCCGCGAGGGGCGGCTGTCGCAGCCCCGCAGCCACTCCGGGTTCGTCCCCGCAGGGTTCTCCACGGCACCCGCGGACCGGGAGGAGGGCGCGAAGGCGAAGCCCGCGGACAGGCCCGCCCGGCAGAAGCCGCCGCCCGAGAAGAAGGCCGAGCCGGAGAGCAAGGCCGAACCGCAGAAGAAGGCCGAGCCGGAGAGGTCGAACGTCACGCGCACGAGCGCCGCCCGCGCCAAGCGGGCAGAAACGCTGCGCAAGCGCGCCGAGCAGGCCGAGGACAAGCTGGCCGAACGTGAGGAGCGCGCCGACGCCGCCCGGCGCGAGGCGCGGGAGGCGTCCGCCAGGGTGGGGCATCTCCGGCACGAACTGGAACGGGCGATCGCCGAGCGGGACGCCGCGTCCAGGAGGGCGGACCGCGCCGAGGAGAACCGCGCCCGCGCGGAGGAGGCCGCGCGCGAGGCCCGCGAGGCCGCCGCCGAGGCGCGCCGCGCCGCCGACCGCGATCCCCACTCCGCACGCCCCGCCCCGAAGGCGGGGCGAGGATAAAAGGGATCTCCGGGATGAAGTAGGTTCTTCCCGAACGCGATTCGACAATAGAGGGGGCACGCGGTGGCGGCACCGGTCGTGGAGCAGCCGACTGACTGGACCGAGCCGGGCGCTCATCCGGTGGCGCCGGGGGTGCACCGGATCCCCCTGGGCCTGCCGATCCCGTCGCTGCACGCCGTCAACGTGTACGTCATCGAGGACCCCGAAGGCCTCGTGGTCGTGGACTCCGGCTGGGCCATGCCCGACACGGAGGCCTCGCTCGAAGGCGCCCTCGCCACCCTCGGGCACCGGCTGGACGACGTGGCGCAGTTCCTCGTCACCCACGCCCACTGGGACCACTACTCGCAGGCGCTGGCGCTGCGCGAGTCGTTCGGGACGCGCGTGCGGATCGGGCGGGGCGAGCGGCCGTCGATCGAGGCGTTCGACGCTCGCCGGGGGCTGCACCCCCGGCAGGTCGAGCTGCTGCGCCGGTGCGGCGCGGACGAGGTGGCCGACGAGATCGCCGGCAGGCCTGTGGAGCGTTCCGAACGGGACGTCCCGCACACCATGCCGGACGCGTGGCTGGACGACGGGGAGCGCGTCGCCCTGACCGGACGGGGCCTGGACGTGTTCGCCACCCCCGGGCACACGCGCGGCCACGTCGTCCTGCGGGACGCGGCGGCCGGGCTGCTGTTCGCGGGCGACCACATCCTGCCGCACATCACGCCGTCGATCGGGCTGGAGACCGAGCCGGAGCCGAAGCCGCTGCGCAGCTACCTGGAGTCGCTGCGGCTGGTCCGGGACATGCCCGACACCGTGCTGCTGCCCGCGCACGGCCCCGTGCGGCCGAGCGTGCACAGCCGGATCGACGAGCTGCTGGAGCACCACGCCGAGCGGCTGGACGCCGCAGCCGCGCAGGTGCGCGCCGGGCGCGCCACGGCCTTCGAGGTGGCGACCGCGATGCCGTGGACGCGCCGCAAGCGCAGCCTCGGCGACCTGGACGCGTTCAGCCGGATGCTGGCCGTGCTGGAGATCGAGGCGCATCTGGACGTCCTCGCCGACCGGGGCGTTCTGGACGCCCACGAGGAGGGCGGCGTCCGCCGCTACGCCGCGCGGCGCTGACTCCCCGGGCCGGGCGCCCGGAGACGCCCGGGTTAGGCTGATCTTCGATTCCCCGGCGGAAGGAGCGGCGATGACGGTCGCCCCCGAGTTCACTGCGATCACCTCCGCGGCGGAGCTGCGCGAGCTTCTCGGCGCGCCGATGCGGCGGGCGGTCGACAAGGAGCGGGTCGCGCTGCACGAATGGGACCGCCGGTGGCTCGCCCGGTCCCCGCTCTGCCTGATCGCCACCAGCGACGCCGCGGGGAACTGCGACGTCTCCCCCAAGGGCGACCCTCCGGGCTTCGTGCACGTGATCGACGACACGACGATCGCCATCCCGGACCGCCCCGGCAACCGCCGCGCGGACGGGTTCATGAACGTGCTGAGCAACCCCCACGTCGGCCTGATCTTCCTCGTGCCGGGGCGCGGCGAGACGCTGCGGATCAACGGCCGGGCCACGCTCGTCAGGGACGCGCCGTTCTTCGGCGAGATGGTCGTCAAGGGGCACCGGCCGGCGCTCGCGCTCGTCGTGGACATCGAGCAGATCTTCTTCCACTGCGCGAAGGCGCTCATGCGCTCACGGCTGTGGAAGGCGGAGTCGTGGGATCCGGAGGCGCTGCCGCCGCACGCCCGGATCGTCAAGGACGTCCAGTACACCGAGGAGAGCGTCGAGGAGCTCCGGGAGTACTACAGCGAGGCGAACTACAGCAAGAAGCTCTACCAGGCCTGACACGGCCGGGGCGGCTGAGGAGACGGAACGACCCCCGCGCGTTCCGCGCGGGGGTCCTTCGGCGGTGCGGCCCGGTCAGCCGCTCTTGCGGCGGAACTGCCGCTGGTGGTCGGCGCGCTCGTGGGTGCCGCGCACCTTCGAGCCGCTCCGGCCGCCGGAGCCGGCGTTCTTGCTCTCCGCGCCGCGCTTGCGCTCCAGCGCCTCCCGGAACCTGCGCTTCACCTCGTCCTCGCCGTCTTCGGGCGCTCCTTCGGAGTCGGCCATGCGGACCTCCAGCTCTTGTATGGGCACCCCTAGCGTCACACACCCCGCGGTGGACGCGGGCCCGTGCACGCCGAAAGATCGCCGTGGGAGATTCCAGCATAAACCGGCCATCGGCAAACGTTCTCTCCTAGGGTTTGTGCACGTGGAGCCCCAGACGCCGCAGGCCGAGCCCGTCCCCGCCCATCCGCCGCTGGAGGCGCTCGCCGTCCAGCCGCTGCTGAACCCCGACTACGAGTCCCGGCCCGCGGCGTTCTACGAGCGGCTGCGGGCGGAGTACGGTCCCGTCGCTCCGGTCGACGTCCTCGGGGTGCCGGTCTGGCTCGTGGTCGGCTACAGCCAGACGCTCGACATCCTGCGCGACCACCGCGGGAACTGGAGCCGGCGGGTCGGCGCCTGGCGCGCGTACCGGGAGGGCGCGGTCCCGGCCGGCTGGCCGATGCTGCCGGTGGTCGAGTCCGACAACTGCGGGTTCCGCGACGGCGCCGACTCCACCCGGCTGCGCGGCGCCTGGAGCGAGGGGCTGCGGCCGTTCCAGGACCGGAGCCGGCCGGAGGCGAAGGCGCTGGAGCTGGCGGTCCGCCGGTACGCCGACGAGCTGCTCACCGTGATCTCCGAGAGCGGCGGCCGGTCCGGTTCGGCGGACCTGTCGGCGCAGTACGCGCGGCCGCTGCCGCTGATGGTGATCGGCCGGCTGCTCGGCTCGGAGGCCGACGACGGCGACGAGCTGATCCTCGACCTGTGGCGGGTGATGGACGCGGGCCCGGACGCCCAGGAGGCGTCGGCCCGGCTGATCGCACGGGTCGCGGACCTGTGCGCGGCCCGGGTCGCCGCCCCCGCCGAGGACCTGCCGTCCTTCATGCTCGCCGCCGTGCCCGACCTGACCGCCGAGGAGCTGACCGGCGAGATGGCGATGATGACCGGCCTCGTCGGCGACGTGACGGGAACGCTCATCTGCAACACCATCACCGAGGTGCTGATCGGCGAGACCGGCGCCCGCGACAGCCTGTCGGCCGGGATGCTCCAGGAGGCGATCAACCGGGCCGCGGCCGCCAACCCGCCGATGGCGAACCTGGCGTTCCGGTGGGCCAAGGCCGACGTGCGGCTCGGCCGGTTCCAGATCGCGGCGGGCGACCCGGTCATGGTCTCGCCCGCCGCCGCGCACCAGGACCCGGCGTTCGCGGCGGGCGGCGCGCCCGACTCGATCTACAGTTCGCGCGCCCATCTGGCGTGGAGCGCCGGCCCGCACGCCTGCCTCGGCCGCGACCTCGCCACCACCATCACCACGATCGCGGTGGAGCGGCTGTTCGAGCGGTTCTCCGGGCTGCGGCTCGCGCTGCCCGCCGACCAGCTCGCGTGGCGCTCCTCCCCGCTGATGCGCGGCCTGCGGTCGCTGCCGGTCACCTACGAGCTGGCCGGAAACCCGCCCGAGCCGCGGCCCGCCCCCGCCGCCGAGGAGGCGGCCGAGCAGGAGGCGCCGGACGAGGGAGGGCAGGCCTCGCTGGTGCGGCGCGTCCTGCGGATGATGCGGCTGTCGCAGTCCTGACCGGCCTCGTCCACCGCGGAACGCGCCGGGTCACCCGGCGGCGGGCTCCCCGATGCCGTCCACCTCGACGGTCCACACGCCGTCCATGACCTCGGTCAGGGTGAGCCGCAGCACCAGCGCGGAGCGTCCCTCCGCCGCGGTCCACAGCGGGAGCGCCACGCGGTAGGCGCGCTCCCCGCCCGACACCTGCTCGACCCCGGTCACCTCCAGGTCCGCGAAGGCGTCGTCGGGCGGGCTGATCAGTTCGCGCCCGGACGCGGTCACCGCGTCGGCCATCTGCGCGGCGCTCAGCCTGCGCCCCTCGGTGAGGGTCTCAAGCTCCTCGTAGTCGCCGCGGACCAGCAGCCCGACCACGACCCGGACCGCGTTCACGCCCTCTTCCGCCAGCATGCGCCACACCGTACCGCGCCGCCGCCGCGAGACCGCCCGCATGTTTGGACACGCGCGCCCGGGAACGTTCCGTCCGGTAGACGGCAGGGAGGAAGAGATGCCAGACAAGAGCGACAAGCACGGCGCGAAGCTCGACGAGGAGATCGGCCGCGAGACCCAGGGAATGGTCAGGGGCGGCCACCCCACGCACGCCGAGGAGTTCAAGGAGACCGAGCCGTTCTCGAACGACTACCCCGCCGACCCGGCCGCGGCCACCGCCGGGGACCGCGAAGGCTCCCCGCCCGGGATGAGCGCCCAGGACGTGGAGGGCCGCAGCGCCCTGGCCCGGATGCTCAGCGGCGTCCGCTACCCGGCCCGCCCGAACGAGCTGGTCCGGCACGCGGCCGAGGGCGGAGCTCCGGACGGGGCCCTCGACCAGCTGCGGACGCTGCCGAAACGCGAGTACGAGAACATCGCCGACGTGGCGGAGCAGCTCGGCTACGGCCGCGAGGAGCGGCGCTACTGACCGGACTGACCGGCCACTACTGAGCGGCACTGCTGATCTCGGCGCCGCGCCCGCACCACCGGCCCAGCGCGTCCCGGATCGCCGCGGCGCGGCGGTCCGGGGCCGTCTCGTCGGTCGCCCAGGCGATGTAGCCGTCCGGGCGCACCAGTGCGGTCGTGCGCGTGGCGCCGCCGGCGACGGCGCAGTGCACGCGCCCGGCCCACCGCTTCGTCGCCAGGTAGGTCACCGCGGGGTCGTTGGCGGCGACGACCAGGACGAACCGCCCGTCCCTTAGCAGCCGGAACAGGCTGCCGGCGCCGCCCGCGAGCGGGACGTCCGGGGCCCGCCTCCCGGTCAGGGGATGCGAGCCGCGCGGCGCCGGGTAGGCGATGTCGATGCCGGAGACCGCGGCGGCGACCCTCCGCGCGGCGGGCGGGACGCGGGTCGCCGCGAACGCCGCCGCGGCGCGGGCGGCCCGCGCCCAGCGAGGCTCGGCGAGCGTGAACCGCAGCAGCGCGCCGCTCCTGCGCAGGACGACCCTCCCGACGGGATGCCGCTCCTCGTGGTAGCTGTCGAGCAGCCATGACGGCGCCCACCCGTGCAGTTCGGCGGCCAGCTTCCACCCGAGGTTCGCCGCGTCCTGCATCCCGGTGTTCATGCCCTGGCCTCCCGCCGGCGAGTGGACGTGCGCGGCGTCCCCGGCGAGGAACACCCGTCCCACGCGGTAGCGCGGGACCTGCCGCTCGTCGCTGTGGAACCGGGACGTCCAGCGCGCGTCCCGCATGCCGTGGTCGGTGCCGAGGGCGCGCCGGACCACCGCGCGGAGCTCCTCCATGTCGACCGGTTCGGAGTCGGGCGCCTGGTGGCGGCGGTTCCACGCGATCACCCGGTACCAGCCCTCCCCGAAGGGGGCGACGAACGCGAACGCGTCGCCGACGGCTCCCGCGGTGAGCGCGTCCGCGGGCGCCTCGTCCAGCCGGACGTCGGCGAGCATCACCGACCGCACTACCGCGCGGCCCGGGAACGGCAGCCCGAGCGCCCGCCGGACGGTGCTGCGGACGCCGTCGGCGCCGACGGCGTAGGACGCGCGGAACGTCCGCGTCGCGCCGTCGGCGGTCCGCGCGTCGACGTCCACGCCCGCCGCGTCCTGGCGGAGCCCGACGGCCTCGGCGCCGTGCACGATCTCCGCGCCGGCGGCCACGGCCCGCTCCTTCAGGACGCGCTCGGTCTCGTACTGCGGCGTGACGAGGACGTAGGGGAAGCGGCCCGGCAGCCGGGACATGTCGAGGTCGGTGGAGCCGAGCAGCCGCAGCCGCCCGGCGCGCGTCCCCGTCGCGACCAACTCGTCGGCGATGCCGCGCACGTCCAGCATCTCCAGGGTGCGGGCGTGCACGGCGAACGCCCGCGTCAGACCGGTCGTCTCCTCGGCGCGGCACTCCAGCACCGTGCAGCCGATCCCGGCCGCGGCCAGGTCTCCCGCCAGCAGGAGCCCCGTGGGGCCCGCCCCCACGATCAGCACGTTCCCGGTCGAACCGTCGGTGGGCGGCATCATGCTCCCCTCTCGCTCGCACCCGGCGGCCCGGATGCCCGGCGCACAGGACACTTCCCGCGAACCGCCGCGCCTCACATGGCGGCAGCCCTTGCGGCGGCGGGGTTCTCAGCCCTGGACGCGGCGGTCGCGCCCCGCCCACTCCCGCTCGCGGAGCTGGAACTTCTGGATCTTCCCGGTGGACGTCTTGGGCAGCTCGGCGACGAACTCCACCGTGTCCGGCGCCTTGTAGCGGGCGAGGCTCCCCCGGACGTGCTCGACGAGTTCGGCCTCGGTGGCGGTGCGCCCGTCGCGCAGGACCACGAACGCCTTGGGGCGCTCTCCCCACCTGTCGTCCGGGACCGCGACGACGGCGACCTCCAGCACGGCCGGATGCGAGTCGATCGCCCGCTCGACCTCGACCGTGGAGATGTTCTCGCCGCCGGAGACGATGATGTCCTTGGACCGGTCGCGCAGTTCGACGTAGCCGTCGGGGTGCCGGACGCCGAGGTCGCCGGAGTGGAACCAGCCGCCGCGGAAGGCGTGCGCGGTGGCCCGCTCGTCCCGGTGGTAGCCCTTCATGACGTTGTTGCCGCGCATGACGATCTCGCCGAGCGTCGTCCCGTCGGCCGGGACGTCGTTCATGTCGTCGTCGACGACGCGCAGCCCGTCGGTCTGGATCATGCCGACGCCCTGCCTGGCCAGCAGCCGGGCCCGGTCCCCGGCGGCAAGCCCCGCCCAGCCGGGCTGCGGCTCGCACACCGAGTAGGGCCCGTAGGTCTCGGTCAGCCCGTACACGTGCACGATGTCGGCCCCGAGCCCCTCCATCTGCCCGATGATCGTCGGGCTGGGCGGCGCGCCCGCCGTCGTGACGGTCAGCGGCCGCTCCAGCGGGTGCGCCTGCGCCGCGTTCGCGATCGTCACGAGGACGGTCGGGGCGCCGTTGAGATGGGTGACGCCCTCGGTGTCGATGAGCCGCCAGATCTCCTCGGCGACGACGGCGCGCAGGCACACCTGCGTCCCGCCGATCGCGGCGAGCGCCCAGGGCGTGCACCAGCCGTTGCAGTGGAACATCGGCAGCGTCCACAGGTAGACGCTCTCGGGCGTGTGCCGCGAGTGCACGACCTCGCCGAGCGCGTTGAGGTAGGCGCCGCGGTGCGTGTAGACGACGCCCTTGGGCCGTCCCGTGGTGCCGGACGTGTAGTTGATCGAGATGGCGGCGTTCTCGTCCCGGACGGCCCAGGGCAGCGGATCGTCCGAGCCGCGCGCCGTCAGCTCCTCGTAGCCGATGCCTCCGACCGCCGGGTCGGGGTCGGCGCCGGCCGCGGGGATGGTGACCGTCAGGGGCAGGCCGCCCGCGAGCGGCGCCACCGACGGATGCAGCCCCGCGTCCACGACCAGCGCCTTCGCCCCGGAATGGTCGAGGATGTAGCGGATCTCGTCCGGCGCGAGCCGCGTGTTGATCGCGACGAGCACGGCCCCGGCGAGCGGCACGGCGAAGTGCGCGACGAGGAGCTCGGGGATGTTGGGCGCCAGGTAGGCGACCCGGTCCCCGGGCCCGACCCCCGAGGCGCGCAGCGCGTTCGCCAGCCGGGTCGTCTCGGCGGCGAACTCCGCGTAGGTGGCGCGCCGGCCCCCGTGGGCGTAGGCGGTCTTGCCGGGGAACACCTGCGCCGACCGTTCGAGGAACGCGAGCGGGGTGAGCGCCGTGTGACCCGGGCCGTTGTCCATCGGAAGCCTCCGGTGCCGTCGGATTGGCCTGCGCCTCCAGGATCCCACGCGCACCCGTCCCGCACCCGGACGGCGGCTAGCGCTCGGCGTTGCGGGTCAGGACGGAGACCGCCCTGACGGTGGTGTACCCGCGCCACTCCAGTTCGGCGGCGGGCGAGTAGGACGCGAAGTCGACGCGCCATCCGCCGTCGTCCTCCTGCATGCCGTCGAGCCGTCGAAGCTCGGCGGCCACGACGTCCGGCTTGAACAGGGACCGGGCGGGGCGTCCCGGGAAGGGCGCGAAGTCGAGCGGGCGCAGCGTCTCGTCCTCAAGGCCGCCCTCCACGTGGACGAGGCCGTCGTCCGGGATGTGCTCGCCGAGCAGGGCGACGGCCTCGGTGTCCTCGACGGCGTCGGCCAGCCACATGGCGAACTCCGCCTCCAGGGCGTGCAACGTGTCCTTGGCGCGGACGGTGTCGAGGCAGTAGCGGGTGGCGCGGTCGAGCCAGGGGTGCCCTGCCACCGCCGAGTCGTGGACGGCGACGCGCTGCGCCATGGCCGCGACCACGGAGGTGATCTGCAGGGAGGAGGTCCCGGGGTCCGCCTCCACCCAGAACGGCGCACACCCAGCGGGGTCGGGGATGTGCAGAGCGAACGGCAGGCCGCCGTCGGGCAGCGTCACGGATTCCAGCCAGTCGCAGAGCGCGGCCGCCTCCGGCGCCGTCACCGGCGCGAGCTCCTCGAAGACCTCGAACGCGTGCAGCGCGGGGCCCGGCTGGCTCGTCCGCGACCGCAGGTCCGGCTCGAGGCCGTGGCCGTATCCACCGTCGGGGTTCCGGTAGGTGTTGAGCGCGGCGAGCAGCGCGTCCCGGTCGCCCTCCCCGGTCAGCAGGTCGAAGCGGCGGCGGTCCAGGGGACGCGCGTGCATGGCCATGAAGTCGGACGCCTTGGTCAGATCCATGCCTCAAGCCTGGCCGCCGCAGGCTCGCCCGTCTTGTAGGTTTCGGCCATCACCAGGTAAGGAACAGCTCCTTGGGCGAGCGGTGGATCAGGCTCGGCAGCATCTCCACCGGCTCCTCCACACGCAGGCCCGGCAGCCGGGCGGTCAGCTCCTCCAGCGTGACGCGGACCTGCTCGCGGGCCAGCTGCGAGCCCGGGCAGGCATGGACTCCGTGCCCGAACGCCAGGTGCCGCGCCGGCTCGCGGGCGATGTCGAACTCGTCGGGGCGGTCGTGGGCCCCGGCGTCGCGTCCGGCGGCCGCGAACGCGACGAAGACCTCGGCGCCCGCGGGCAGGTCGGTGCCCGCCACCCGCACCGGCCGGGTCGTGACCCGGCGGAACCCCTGGATGGCGGTGTCGTAGCGCGCGGCCTCCTCGACGGCCGCGGGGATCAGCTCGGGCCGGGCGCACAGCAGCTCCCACTGCTCCCGGTTCCGCAGCAGGTGCAGCACCGCCGTCCCGATGAGCGCCGTCGTCGTCAGGTGCCCGGCCAGCAGGATGTTCTGCAGGTTGGAGACGAGCGTGCCGTGCGGCTCGATCGCGCGCACCATCTCGCCGCACAGGTCGTCGCCCGGCTCCCGGCTCTTCACGTGCGCGTCCAGCACCCGCTTCATGTCCGCGACCCGTTCGGCGGCGGCGACCTGCTCGTCCGTGCTCATCGGCCGGAAGATCAGGTCCTCCGCCCGGTAGCTGCCCTCGATGAGAGCCGGCACCTCGTCCGGGTCGATGCCGAGCATGTGCCCGATCACCTCGCCCGGCAGGACGCGCGCGTACCGTCCCATCAGTTCGACGCGGCGGTCCCCGGCGAAGGATGCGACGAGTTCCCGGGCCCGGCGGGTGATGAACGGGAGCGCCGCGGCGACGCGCTTCGGCGACAGCCCGCGCGTCAGAGGCTCGCGCACCCGGCGGTGGTCGGCGCCGTCCGCCGTGAGCACGACGGGGCGGCCCTGCGGCAGCGACCGCAGCACGGCGACCGCTTCGGGTCCCGGCACCACGTCCGGCCGCAGCGCGTTCGCCGAGGAGAACGTCTCCGGGTCGCGCAGCACCGCCCGCGCGTCGGCGTGCCGGGCGACGAGCCAGGCGTCCAGCTCGGGCACGAAGGTCAGCCCCTCGGTCTCGCGAGCCCGGGCGTAGAACGGGTACGGATCGGTCCGGTCGAACTCCACGGCGCCCCCTCCAG
The DNA here is from genome assembly GCF_039540335.1 of Actinomadura verrucosospora. Lineage (NCBI taxonomy): Bacteria > Bacillati > Actinomycetota > Actinomycetes > Streptosporangiales > Thermomonosporaceae > Actinomadura > Actinomadura verrucosospora. The sequence goes on from NZ_BAABEV010000019.1 coordinate 130,708, forward strand.
CGTCTGATCACCACCGTAGGAAAAGGAAATGCGGCGCGGGAAGGCTCCGGCCTAGCCTGGCCGGGTGGACGTGAGTTTCGAGCGGACGGGTGAACGCCGGTACGCCACCGTCGTCAGGCTCCCCGGCCGGCACCCGCGCCGGATGGATCCCGCCCCCGGCTACGACGACCAGATCCCGCACGACCTCGTCCACTACCTGGTGGAGGCGGAGCTGGGCCTCACGTCCGGCGTGTTCGGACGCGCCGCGGCGGGCGGCGGCGAGGGCTTCAACGAGACGGTCGAGGCGTCCGGTGACGCGCGGCGGCGGGCCAGGGAGCAGCGGCGGCTGAAGAAGCGGGAGGCCTTCCTCAACCGGTCCGACCCCGGCGACATGGGAAGGTCGGAGCACCTGGCGGGCCTGTGCGACCTCGCCTGGCGCCGCCGCGCCGGCGCCCGGACCCCCGCGTGGGCCGAGCGCCGGCCGATCCCGCCCGAGGACAGGCCCGCGGTCGACCGCGTGCTGGCCCGGCTGGACGAGCTGTCGCCGCTCTGGCGCGACCTGCCCGTCGGCGGGTCGCTCACCTTCGCCTGGCCCCGGACGACCCCGTCCACCGGCCTTCCGTCCTAGCCCGCCCGCAGCGACAGGCCCAGCGTCTTGAACTGCTCGACCGGACGGTGGTAGCCGCGCTCGATGTGGTGCACGCCGCGGAGCGTGGACGGCCCCTCCGCGACCGCTGCCGCCAGGACCGCCGAGAACCCGGCCCGGATGTCGGGCATGGTCACGTCGCCGCCGCGGAGCTTGGTCACCCCGCGCACCACCGCCGAGTGCAGCGCCGCCGTGTCGTGGTACCGGCAGGCGGGGCCGCCCAGGCACGTGTCGTAGACCTCGATCTCCGCGCCCATGCTCTGCAGCGCCGGGACGTAGGCGAGCCGGTTCTCGTACACGGTCTCGTGCAGCACCGACATGCCGTCGGCCTGGGTGAACAGCACCATCAGCGGCGTCTGCCAGTCCGTCGCGAACCCGGGGTGGGTGTCGGTCTGCACCGCCGCGGGACGCAGGCCGCCGGGAGCCGACGCCATGATCCATTCGTCGGTGATCTCGAACTCGGCGCCCATCCTGGTCAGCGTCGTGATGGCGGTGACGAGCCGGTCCTGCTGGCACCCGTGCACCCGCACCTCGCCCCCCGTCACCAGGCCCGCGACCAGGTAGGAGAACGCCTCGATCCGGTCGCCGCCCAGCCGCGTCTGCGCGCCGCTCAGCCGCTCGACGCCCTCCACGACGATGCGCCGGTCGGGGGCGAAGGAGATCCGCGCGCCCATGCGCTGCAGGAACAGCGCCAGCTCGGTGATCTCCGGCTCGGTCGCCGCGTTGCGGATGACGGTCTTGCCCTCGGCCCGCACCGCCGCCAGCAGCACCGTCTCGGTGGCGCCGACGCTCGGGTACGGCAGTTCGATGCGCGTCCCGACGAGGCGTGTGGCGTGCGCGTGGATCCCGTCGGAGGCGTGCGACACCTCGGCCCCGAACGCCCGCAGCGCCTCCACGTGGAAGTCGACCGGCCGCCGCCCGATGGGGTCGCCCCCGACCAGCGGCACGAACGCCTCTCCGGCCAGGTGCAGCAGCGGGCCCAGCATCAGGATCGGGATACGGTTCAGCCCGGTGAACGCCTTGCCGACGCTCGGGTCCGACACCGGCCCCGGCACGACGGTCACGTCGCCGCCGGACCTCTCCACGGTCATCCCGACGTGCTCCAGCATCCCCGCGGTGATGCCGACCTCGCCGACGTCCGGCGCGTTGCCGATCGTGCTCGGCCCGTCCCCGAGCATCGCGGCGACCATGTGCTTGCTGACCGCGTTCTTCGCCCCGCGCACGGTGACGTCCCCGCGAAGCGGCCCCGACGGCTCGATGTGCCACACCTTCTCAGTCACCCGAGCAGCCTACGGCGTCCAGGGCGGCCGCCCACCGATTTCGTCGCAACCCCGGCGGTCCGCCGGGTGACGCGGATCACCGGGTCAGGGCCGGTCGACCAGCAGGTCGGCGGCGAAGCCGAGGAAGGCCGCCCCGCTGAGCCGCTCCAACCGCCGCCGCAGCGACGGGCGCCGCAGCCGCTCCCCCATCGCCGCGGCCGCGCCCGACACGAGCCAGAACCAGACCGCCAGCTCGGCCACGTCGATCGCGGTGAACAGGACCGTCATGCCGAACACCGGCGCCCCGTCCGGCATGAACTGTGGGACGAGGCTCATGTAGAAGACGCCCGCCTTGGGGTTCAGCAGGTTGGTCCCGATCCCTGCGCGGAAGGCCGCACGCCGTCCTGCGGCCACGACGGGCTCCGGAGCCTCGTCCTCGCCCCTCCGCCTGACACCCCAGAGCGCCCTCGCTCCGAGCCAGACCAGGTAGGCGGCGCCGCAGACCCGCACCGCGGTATAGGCGACATGCGAGGCGGTCAGCAAAGCGGTCAATCCGGCCGCGGTCGCGAGCCCCCACACCGCGCAGCCGGTCATGATGCCGAGCGCCGCGGCCAGCCCGCAGCCGCGTCCATGCGCGGCGGAGGTCCGCAGCACCAGGAACGTGTCGAGCCCCGGCACCACGTTGACGATCACCGCTGCGACGGCGAAGGCGAGTGCGGCCGTGATCATGAGCGAATGCTACGACGCCCCTGACGGCCGCACCACGCCCCCGGACTCACGGGGTCACAGGATGCCCCGCGCGGCGAACGCCTCCCGCGCGGACCGCGCGGCCGCCGCGCCGTAGAGGCGCTGGGCCGCCGCGACGGTCGCCTCGGCGGCGGCCTTGAACGAGGTGTCCGGCGCGAACGCGAACTGCGCCTCGACGATCAGCGTGCTCGCCTTGGTGTCGCCGAGCGACCGGCGGATGTCCCAGAGGGCGCGCGACCAGATCTCACCGTCGGCGTGGACCTCACCGCGAACGTCCTCGGGGTAGTGCTTCGTCCCGTCCAGCCTCCGCAGGCAGTGCGTGGGCCCGGACGTGTAGGAGACCGAGTCCCAGTCGGCGACGCACGGCTCCGGGGTTCTGGTCGGTGTGCCGGTCGCCCAGCTGGTGACCGCCACCGCCAGGTAGTCGCCGAACGCCTCCCCGATCGCGCCCGACTCCAGGTTCGTGCCGAACCCGGTGACCTGGCCGTCCTGCACGGAGTGGCCGTACTCGTGGACGATCACCTCGGCGTCCTCGGCGTCGTCCACCCCGCCCTTGCCGAGCGTGATGTTCGCCTTGTCGGGGCGGAAGAAGGAGTTGTCGCCGCCGTACTGGTTGATCCGCATCTCGATCTGCCGCTGGTTCACCGGGCGCAGACCGGACCCGAACCCGAGGTGCTGCAGGTAGCGCTGCGCGGTCGTCACCCAGTAATAGCCCATCACCTGCTCGAACTGGTCGGAGTCGCGGTGATAGGCGGGCAGCGCGCCGCCGTCGATCCGGGCGGCGCTGCCGGTCTCGCTCTTGACGCGCACGTACCGGCCGGTGAGCGAGCCGGACCCGTCGAGGTCGGTGAGGGTCACCTGCCGGTAGGCGGGCGCGAGGGCGGCGTAGTCGGCGTCCTTCGCGTCGGTGAGGGACTGGTCGCCGAGTTGCTGGACGGGGTTGGGGGAGAAGGCGGTCCCGGTGGCGGTCGCATCGAAGTCCGCGGCGGACGCCGCCGGCAGCGCGGCCATGAGGGGAAACGCGGCCACGGCCGCCAGGGCGAAACGTCGTGTGTTACGCATGGGCGGACGGTACGGCCAGGCCCCGCAGGGGGACAGGTCCAATCCGCGCCGGGTCCAAGTCTGTCTGGCATCGCCCGTTGGCGGTCCCGAACACTGGCGACGTTTGTGCTGGTGCCCGCACCGAGGGCGGGAGTAGCACGGCGTTCCAGGCACGACGGCGGTCAGGACGTCGAGGCGGCGCTCTCCGTCCAGGAGTCGGCGAGCGCGCACAGCTCCTCGAGCGCCGCCTCCACGCGCTCCCGGTCGCCGGTGGTGAGGAAGTCGGTCTGCAGACCGGAGTAGGCGCCGTTGAGGAACGTCGCCTTGACGCGGGCGGGACCAGGGGCGAGGCCGCGGGCGGCCAGAGCCCCGGCGACGAAATCGGCGCGTTCCGCCAGGAACGCCGGAACCCTGTCGCCGATGCGGCCGGCCGCCGCGAGCCCTTCGATCTCGAGCACGAGCCGGGTCCGCGCGATGTTCTCCGGGGCCAGGTGGCGGTCCCAGGAGTCACGGACGATGGCGCCGATTCCGCGCGCGGTGTCGTCCCAGCCCTCGGTCGCGTGGAGCTGCTCGTGCTGGACCTCGTCCAGGCGCTTCAGCAGGCCGGCGAGGAGCGCGTCCTTGTCGGCGAAGTGGTGGGTCAGGACGCGCGTGCTCTGCCCGAGCGCCTGGGCGATCGGACGCATCGACAGGCCGGACATCCCGTGCTCGGCGAGGTGGTCGAGCACCGCGTCGAGGATCTCGGTGCGCCGGTGGGGGTCGCGCGGCCTCGGCACTGGCGGGTTCCCTTCCGTGGTCGGGCGTCCAGCCTATAGGGTAACGACTGTTACCTTAACTGCATGCCCCTCATCCGACGCCCCGGCGGCCGGCTCCCGATCGCCGCGCTCGCGCTGACCGCCTTCGCCCTCCAGACCGACGACTTCGTGATCGTCGGCGTGCTGCCGTCCATCGCGCACGGCCTGTCGGTCGGCGAGGCCTCGGCCGGGCAGCTCGTGACCGTCTTCTCCGTCATCTGCGCGGTGATCGCGCCGGTGGCGGCCGTGGCCACGGCGTCCTGGTCGCGGCGGCGCCTGCTGACCGGCGGAATGCTGGTGTTCTGCGCCGCCAACCTCGCCGTCCCGCTCGCCGCGTCGTATCCGGCGCTGATGGCGCTGCGGGTGCTGGCCGCGCTCGCCGCCGCGGTCGTCCTGCCCGCCGTCTTCGCGGTCACCGCCGCTCTCTCCGCACCGGAACGCCGGGGCCGCGACCTGGCCACCGTCATGGCCGGGCTGACCGGCGCGGTCGTCGCCGGCGTCCCGCTCGGAACGTGGGTCGGCGCGGCGCTCGGCTGGCGGGCCACGTTCGTGACGGGCGGGCTCCTCGGCCTCGCCGCCCTGGCCTTCCTGCGCGCCGCCGTGCCGGAGACGGCACCGCCGCCCGCGGCGGGCCTGGGCGAACGACTGCGGCCCCTGGCCCGCCCAGCGATCCTGTACGTGCTGCTCGCCGCCGTCGCCGCGGTGCTCGGCAACCTGATGCTCCAGACGTACCTGGCGCCGTTCCTGGACGACGTCGCGGGCGTGACCCCGTCCGGCCTCGGCGGTCTCCTGGTGCTCACCGGCGTCGCGGGCATCGCGGGCGGTCGTCTCAGCGGCGCCCTGGTCGACCGCTTCGGCCCGGTGAGGACGTTCGCCATCGCCGTCGCCGCCTTCACCGCGGCGATGGCGGGACTGGCGCTGGCCTGGTCGCTGCGCCCGGCGCACCTGGCATTCGTCCTCGTCCCGCTCCTGGTGTGGTCGGCGGCGGCCTGGGCGGTGCCCCCGCCCGTCCAGACGCGCCTTCTGGCGCTGGCCGGTGCGAAGACCGGCCCGCAAGTGCTGGCGCTCAGCAGCAGCGCCGTCTACGCGGGCGCCGCGCTCGGAGCGGGCCTCGGCGGCTGGCTGCTCGGCACTCTGGGGTCGGGCTCGCTGCCGCTCGCCGCGGCGGCCTGCTCGCTGGGAGCGTTGGGCCTTTTCGGACTGGCTCAGCGCGGCGCATCCGAACCCGTCCCGGACGGCGGGCTCGGCGCCGCCGAGGGCCGCGGGGCGAACGTCTGACCTGCGGGGCGGCCGCGCCGGTGCGAGTGTGTGGGTTGGCACCGGCGCGACCATGATCCCGACCGCGGTCGAGCGGTCCAATTCTGCCGCATCCCAGGTTGCACAGGGGTTGCGCCGCCACCAGGTGTCGCCGACGCCACAGGAACCTCGCCGCGGGGTTGACGGGCCTGGGCAGGTCGCGGAGTTTCGAGGCGGACAGGCGATCATCCCAGCGACAGCCGCGAGGAGCCACGTGACGTCGACCGATCACCCGCGCTACCCGTTCCCGTGCCAGGACGTCCCGGTCGACGGTCGTCGCCCCGACGATCCGATGGGGCTGTCCCCTCTCTACGAGGGGCTCGCGCCCGTCACGCGGGTCCGCCTTCCGGAGGGGCACGAGGCGTTCCTGGTCACGGGGCACAGGGAGTGCGTGCGCGTCCTGCGCGAGCAGGACACGTTCCGCCGCGCGGGCGCCGACGCGATCCCGCCTTACCCGCCCACCTCCCCGACGATGCTGGCACGGGACGGTCGGGAGCATCGCGTGCACCGGGACCTGGTCGGCAACGCCTTCGCACCCGCCCGGATCGACCGGTACCGGCCCACCGTCGACCGGCTCACCACCGGGCTGCTCGACTCGCTCGCCCGGGCGGGCGGCCCGGTCGAGGTCAACGAGCAACTCGCCCTGCCCCTCACTCTCGGCGTCATCGGCAGCGTGATGAATCTGCCGGACGACGACCTGCCGCTGTTCAGGAGGTGGGGCGACATGTTCCTGTCCACGGGCGAGGACCGCGCCGCCGAGAACGAGCGCGCGGTGCTGGAGATGAGCGGCTACATGGCCGAGCGCCTCGGCGGACTCATGGCGGACGCGGAACCCGGCTCCGAGGAGGGCGGCCTCCTCTCCGTGATCGCCGCCAACGCCGTCGGCCGGCGGACGGCCCTGGAGGAGGCGGCGCTCCTGGCGGCGAGCGTCGTCATCGCGGGATGGGAGACGACGGCCGCCGCGATCGCGGGCTTCCTCTTCCGGCTGCTCACCACCCGGCAGGACGGTGGCGAGACCCTCTACCGCCTTCTCGCGGCCCATCCCGATCGCATCCCCGGCGCGGTCGAGGAACTGCTGCGCACCACCCCCGGCACCGCGTTCGAATCCGCGCAGCCGCGTCGGGCCGTCCGCGAGGTGGAACTCGGGGGCGTCCGGCTGCGCGAGGGCGACCTGGTGATTCCGGCGACCGACCGCGCCAACCGCGATCCGGCCGTGTTCGAAGACCCCGAGCGCATCGACCTTGGGCGCGCCCGGAACCCCCACCTCGCCTTCGGAGCCGGCCCCCACGTGTGCCTGGGCGCGCCGCTGGCCCGCCTGGAGCTGACCACCGTCCTGCGCGAACTGACCCGCCGCTTCCCGGATGCCCGGCTGCATCACGCACCGCACGAGGTCGTCTGGAACACCGTCACGTTGATCCGCCATCCGGCGGAGCTCTGGCTCGACCTGGAGCCGCCGGAACGGGACGGGTGACCTATCCTGGCCACCATGATCGATCCAGCGCCCGATTGGGAACAGCGCATGGCCGGCCTCTGGGGCGCCTTCGACGACCACGAGCCCGCCGACTTCCTCCGGAAGGTCCAAGCCCTGACCGCCGAGCTTCCGCCCGGCGACGCCGTCGGCGAGTACGAGCTGGCGTCCGCGCACGACTCGACCGGCAACGAGGCGGAGGCCGCCGACCACTACCAGCGGGCCTTCGCCGCCGGCCTCCCCGAAGCGCGGCGCAGGCAGGCCGTGATCCAGTACGCCAGCACGCTCCGCAATCTCGGCCGGGCCGAGGAGAGCGTCGCCCTCCTGACCGCGGAGCGCGAGGCCGGCTCGGACGAGCTCGACGACGCCGTCACCGCGTTCCTCGCACTCGCGCTCACCGACGTCGGCCGCGAACGCGAGGCGGCGGGCCAGGCGTTGGGCGCCCTGTCCCACCACCTCCCCCGCTACAACCGCTCCCTCTCCAACTACGCGAAGGCCCTGACCCAGGACGACCCCACCAGCTAGGCGTCGCATCCCGCAGTTCTGTCGACGCGGACGCCGGACGATTGGCCGCTCTAGGCGGTGCGCCCGCGATGGTGGCTGCAACCACGCAGAAAGCCAGGTCCGCGGCGCGTCGGTGTCGCTGGTCTAGAAGCGGACGTAGGCCCATCCCAGTGCGGTTTGCTGTCCTACCCCCAGACCACAGGACTGGCCCGGCCCAGGGCTAGCCAAACGGCACGGCATAACAACGCGACCCGTGCAGCGGAAGGCACTTGCGACAGGACATGGTTCGCAACTCGCTCCAGCGCCGCCGGGCCCCGACGGCGTGACAGCCGGCGAGCCGCCCGTGCGCGCGGCCATAACCTCGCGACTGCGGCATCGCGTGCACGCGCCCCCGGTCGATGACCGCACCGCCAAAAGGTCCGAGTGTCATCATCTGCTGAAATGAGAAAGGCCCCGCCGGTAACGGCGGGGCCTTTCTACAATATGTGTCCGGCGGCGTCCTACTCTCCCACACGGTCTCCCATGCAGTACCATCGGCGCTGAAGGGCTTAACTTCCGGGTTCGGGATGGGACCGGGTGTTTC
>NZ_BAABEV010000020.1:0-137792 GCF_039540335.1 Actinomadura verrucosospora
GGGGGGAGGCCGCGCGCCGCCCCCAGCCGGTGCGCGAGCCGGTCGGCCCAGGCGCGCAGGCCGGCGGCCGCGGGTCCGGCCGCGTGCGCGGCGAGCCCCTCGACGAAGGCCAGGAGCGGCGGGACGCCCTCGGCGCTGAAGGTCAGGTCCTCCAGCCTGCCCAGAACGCTCCACAGATCGCCCGGGTCGGCGGCGAGGGCGGGGCCGGAGGGGCCGGCGACCTTCCAGTAGAGCGCCCGGATCGCGGCCGGCTCGACGGCCTCGGAGACGCGGTCGCCCAGGCTCCGCAGGAGGCCGTCGAGTTCCCGGCGCTCCTTCGGGCTGAGCAGCGGTTCGGGAAGCAGCTCCTCGACGAGGTCGCGGAGCTCCCCCATCGGCGTGCTCCCGCGGTGGAACTCCTCGACGATCTCGACCAGCGCGTGGAACGCCCCGGGATAGGGCAGGCACGCGTCCACGAGATGCCAGACATCGGTGATGTCCTTGTCGTCCCGGCTGATCGGGAGGGGATGGCCCAGCCGCCGTTCCAGAAGGGAGACGCAGAGGTCACGGGAGGTGCGCTTGCGCACGGTCTCCAGTTCCCACAGGGCCCGCACGAGGCGGGACTGGTCTTCGAAAGGCAGCGACCATGCCACGTCCGACACTCATCCCCTCCGACACCCAAACCGCACCGGGACCCCCATCGGTGGGGCATATCGTACGCGTTCAGCGAGAAATGATCCCCTGGGGCATTTCCGGCGGTGTGGAATTGTCATAAAGGTCTGTGTCGGAACCGGAGTCCGCGGACCGGGCCGTGGAGCGGACCCGTCCCGGGACCGCGCGGGCCGCCGCCGCGCACCGGCGGAGCGGAGGCCCGACCACCTCGGCGAGCGCGCCCCTGAGCGTCTGCTGGGAGCCGATGTTCCGCCGTTTCCGCAGCGACCAGAGGCAGCAGCTGCTGACCACGGCGACGCACAGGGTGATCGCGGTGACGACCCCGGTCGCGATCCTCGTGCTCGCCACCAGCGAGAGCAGGTAGCCGGAGAACAGCGACCCCAGGGGGACGGCGCTCTGCGTGACGAGGCTGTTGATGCTGGCCACCCGCGCCAGCATGTCGTCGGGGATCCACGTCGCCTGGTAGACGGTGAGCGCCACGTTCATGTGCGCGCCGATGAAGCTGATCCCGCCCCAGGCGGCGAGCCCGGCCAGCGGGCTGTCGTAGGCCGTCACGATCGCGGTCATCGCGAACCATCCCCAGACGCAGCAGAACAGCAGCCGCATCGGCCGGTTGCCCTGGGCCAGGCGGTAGCGCCGGGAAAGGTGGGACGCCGCGACGGCGCCGAGCGTGCCCCCGAGCCCGGACGCCGCGAAGAGAATGCCGATCATCGAAGTGGAGGTGAACTCCTGGTCCGCCTGCACCACGAGCCTCAGAAAGATGATCTGGAAGGCGAAGTTCGTCACCGCGCACACGGCGATCACCATGCACAGGAATGGGTGGCCCAGGATGAAACGAATGCACTTTCCGAAATCGGTGGGTTCGGGGGCCCGTTGTTCCTCCGGTGCGAAATTCTTCTCCCGCACGCAGTGCAGCGTGAGGGCGGAGAAAAGGGAGGAGAGAGCGTCGGCGGCGAAGGGCAGCGCCCTGTCCAGGCCATACAGGAATCCGCCGAGCGGGCGGCCGAGAAGCAGCGCGATATGCCCCCTTGCCTCGTTTCTCGCCATCGCCTCGGGAAGCTGGTCGGGGCGGACGACGCGCTTGACGACGGCGACCTCGGCCAGGCTGTACAGGCCCGCGAGCGCGCCGTCCGCCGCGGCCGCGCCGACCAGGAGCAGGCCGGGGTGGTAGTGCAGGGCGAGGCCGACGGCCAGCAGTACCGACACGCCGAACCGCGTGTACTGGCAGGTCAGCATGATGCGCCGGCGGTCGAAGCGGTCCGCGATCATGCCCGCGGGCACGTAGAGGAGGAGCCGGGGGAACGTCCCGGCCGCGGCGACCCAGCCCGCGAAGACCGGCGAGCGGGTCAGCGACAGCGCCAGCAGCGGGATCGCGATGGCCGCGTTCATGGTGCCGAGCTGGGAGGCGGCCGATCCGCTCCACAGGAAGGTGAAATCCCGTGGCATGGACGCTCGTGGTTTCACGTGGACCCGCTCGCGCCGTCGAAAGCGGCCACCTGTTGCATCCTTCCCGGAACCGATGGTGGCCGGTTCGGTCGAGGTGCGACCGGGCGCCGACCAGCGGGCGGCGGCAATGGGTGCGCCGGCCCGAATGGCTTTCCGTCCGACGGCATGAGCGGCGAAAGGAAAACGGTCGAAAAGCTCCGGGCGCGTTCATACCGAGAAGAAAGCCTGCGGCCCCGTAGTGCCGGGGTCGCAGGCAGACTCTAGTGGAGATCGCGGCGAGAAACGGGTCGATTGTCGAAAAACGACTTCCCGCGGGCGAGTCTCGTACGACTCTTGAACGACGGTATGCCGATCGTGGGGATCGGTGCGGGACGCGCTTCCCGCTTCCGCCGCCAGAGGGGCGGCACAGGACGGGCCGCCCGCGGCCCGCGCGGTGCTCCGCACCGGCGGATGCCGGACCAGGGGGTGCGCCGGTCGGCCCCGCGCCGGGAGACGCGGGGGGCCGGCGGCCGCGGGGTCAGCCGAGCTTGCTCTCGAAGCCGGCGGAGGCGATCTCTCCGCGGCTGGGGTCGAGGATCTCGCGCAGGGCCAGTTCGATGGCCGACTCGCCGAGCACGTCGTCGAGTTCGCGGAGCGAGAGTCCGGACACGTCGATCAGGTCGCCGTGGAGAGCGGGTTCCTGCTGCATGGATTCTCCTCGGGCGGGGTCACGCCGCCTGGCGGGTGGGCGGGCGCACAGTACAGGATTGTCCGTGCATGGGCGGCTGACTCCAATGATTACAGAAGAATCCTGCTTTGACCATTGCCGTTCCGGCCGCCGGTCGACGCTTTTATAGTGCAGTCGAAACAGGCGAATTAGCCAGACCGAAAAGAGGGCCCGCAGAAACGGGCGTGGTTCGGATCTGTGACGCGTGACCTATTCCCCCCCTGACTGAATTGGGATAATACGGTAGCTAAGTGCGCATGCCGGCGCAGCGATCTGGCCATGTGGTGATCGGCGGAATGCGAGGTGGACGCGTGTCGTTCCCGGAGACGGCCCCGGCGGTCTGGGGCAAGATCCCGCCGCGGAACAAGAACTTCACCGGACGCGAGGAGCTGCTCACCAAGCTGAAGGCAGGCATCTCCGGCCAGGTCACCGCCGTGCTGCCGCACGCCCTGCACGGGCTCGGCGGCGTGGGCAAGACCCAGATGGCGGTGGAGTTCGCGCACCGGTTCGCCGTGGACTACGACGTGGTGTGGTGGGTTCCGGCCGACCAGCCGTCCCTGGTGCGGCCGGCGCTGGCATCGCTGGCGCCCAAGCTCGGCCTGACCTCCGCCACGGCCCGGGGCGTCGAGGACGCGGCCAACGACGTCCTCGAAGCGCTGCGCCGCGGGGAGCCGTACCGCCGCTGGCTCCTCATCTTCGACAACGCCGACCAGCCCGAGGACCTCCAGGACCTGCTGCCCCAGGGCCAGGGGCAGGGGCACGTCCTCGTCACCTCGCGCAACCCGCGGTGGGAGGGCGTCGGCCACACCGTCCAGGTCAACGTGTTCAGCCGCGACGAGAGCGTCGCGTTCCTCAACAAGCGCGTCCCGCGCGCGATCGGCGAGGAGGACGCGAACCGCCTCGCCCACGAGCTCGGGGACCTGCCGCTCGCCCTGGAGCAGGCCGGGGCGTTGCAGGCCGAGACGGGCATGTCCGTCACGGAGTACCTGCGGCTGCTCGACGAGTGCACCAGCCAGCTGCTGGCCGAGGGCAAGCCGACCGAGTACCCGGTGTCGATGACGGCGGCGTGGCGGCTGTCGGTGAACAGCCTGGCCGAGAAGGTGCCCGAAGCCGTCGAGCTCCTGCGCTGCTGCGCGTTCTTCGGCCCCGAGCCGATCCCGCGCGAGGTGTTCTCCCGGACCCCGCCCGGGATCAGCCAGCCGCTGGCCGGGCTGCTGCGCAACCCGATCCGCCTCGCGCGGGCCTTCGGGGAGGTCAACCGGTACGCGCTGGCGAAGATCGACGCGCCGAGCCGGACCGTCCAGGTGCACCGGCTGATCCAGGCGCTGCTGCGCGACGAGCTGAGCCCGGCGGAGCAGGCGCGCTTCCGCGGCGAGGTGCACATGCTCCTCGTGGCCGCGACGCCCCCCGAGGACGCGGAGTCGCCGGCGAGCTGGCGGCGCTACTCGGAGCTGATCGGCCACGTGGAGCCCGCCGCCGTCGCCGAGAGCACCGACCCCGAGGTCCGCAAGTTCGCCCTCAACATCGTCCGCTACCTGCGGCTGTCCGGCGACTACGCGTTCGCGCAGCACCTGATCGAACGCCTCCTCGACCAGTGGGCGGCCGACTCCGGGGAGGACGACATCGACCTCCTGGAGGGCAAGCGCCAGTTCGGCAACATCCTGCGGGACCTCGGGGAGTACGGCGCCGCCTACGAGTCGAACCTGAAGGCCATGGAGCGGACGGAGGCGCTGGTCGGCCCCAAGCACCGGATGACCCTGCAACTGCTGAACTCGCTCGGCGCCGACCTGCGGGCGCGCGGGGACTTCTCGGACGCCCGCGACCACGACATGCGCTCCCTGGAACGGCACACGGAGGCGTTCGGCGAGTCGGCGCCCGACACGCTGCGGGTGATGCACAACCTGGCGCTCGACCACGGGCTGAACAGCGACTACGTCAAGTCGAAGGAGCTCCACGAGACCGTCTGCCTGAGGTTCGGGGACGTCGCCCTGGGCACCGCGGTCAACGTCAGCAACGCGCTCGGGGGCCTGGCGCGCGCGGTGCGCCTCTGCGGCGAGTACTCCGAGGCCTGCGATCTGGGCGAGGACGCCTACGCCAAGTGCGTCGACGAACTCGGCGCCGAGCACCCGCTGACGCTGCGCGTGGCCAAGGACCTCTCGATCGCGCTGCGCCGCGCGGGCGAGCTGGACAGGGCCCTGGAGGTGGCGCAGGAGGTCAACGCGCGCTCCGTGCGGCTGTTCGGGCTGGACCACCCCGACACCCTGGCCGCGGCGATGTGCCTGGCCAACGGGCAGCGCTGCACCGGGGACCTGAAGTCGGCCCTGGAACTCGCGGCCGACACGGTCGTCCGCTATCCGAAGGCCTACGGGCCCGAGCACCCCTACAACCACGGCTGCGGCGGGAACCTGGCGCTGCTGCACCGGGTGTGCGGCGACGCGGCGTCCGCGCGGGCGTCCAACGAGAAGGCGCTGGCGGGGCTGGAGGTCAAGCTCGGACGCGACCACCACTACTCGCTCACCGTGGCCACCAACCTGGCCAGCGACCTGCTGGCGCTCGGCGAGGTGGAGTCGGCGTGCAGGCTCGGCCGGGGGACGCTGCGGCGGCTGCGCGCGGCGATCGGGGACGAGCACCCGATGACCCTGGCCTGCGCCGCGAACCTCGCGGTCTCGCTGCGGGAGTCCGGTGACGCGGACGAGGCGGACCGGCTGCACGAGGAGACGATGAGCGCCTACGCCAGGACGCTCGGCCTGGAGCACCCGGACGCCGTCGTCGCGGGGGAGTGGCGCAACCTCGACTGCGACTTCGACCCGCCGCCGATCTAGGCGGTGCCGGAGGGCGAGGGGTGCCCGGGGTTGCGGCGGCGCCAGGCGGTCAGGTGCCGTCCCGCGGCCTCGCCGCCGCGGCGCAGGGCCTCGGAGGGGACGGGCTCGTCCAGCCAGGCCCGGACGGTCCGGCCCATCTCGCCGACGAACACCTCGCCCTCGGCGGTGAGCCCTCCGCTGGAGGCGAGGGTGCGGATGACGAGGTCCGTGGCGGCGCGCCAGCGCGCGAAGTCGCTCTCGGCCTCAAGGGCGGCCTCGCCCGTCTCGTGCCGGCGCTGGTCCCGCCAGAACCTGGCGATGCCGAGGTGGGCGTAGGCGCCCTGGAGCAGCCCCGCGACGGGCCTCGGATCCTCCCGCCAGGGCGCGTAGTAGGTGGTGCCGTCGTCGGGGCGGGTGAGGTGGACGGCGTCCAGAAGCCCGGTGAGCTTGGTGTGCTGGACCTCGTGGGCCAGCGTGACCGCGAGGAAGCGGGCGTCGGGCGGGCTGGACAGGCCGATGCTGCCGAAAGCGTGCCTGGGCGTCGCGCTGGACTGCCCCTGTGCCGGGGCGACGAGCGGGGTCAGGACGGACACGAAGGCCGCGACGTCCTCCGCGACGCCCGGATGGTGGTCGACCAGGATGCGCCAGGCGCCGTCCAGGACCGTCTGCCAGTGGTCGAGTTCGGCGCCGCTCAGGCGGTGCGGGAGCCGCTCGGCTCCGGGCATGCGGTCCGGGTCGTGGTCGTCGAGCAGGAAGCCGGCGTGCGCGCCGCGGTGTTCGGCGGTCAGCCTCCGCAGGGCCTCCCAGCCGGGCGCGTCCCGGTGGACGTCGGCCGGCAGCCCGATCCGCAGGTTCCCGGCGACGACCTCCGCCCCGCCCGGTCCGGACCGGACGAGCGCGCTCCTCCGGCCGGGGACGAGGGCGCGTCCCAGCCCGGGAAGGACGATCGCGCCCGAGCGCGCCGGCACCTCGATCTCGCAGGGAAGGCCCGCCTTGACCGCCGCCCCGGCGGCGAGGGCGGCGAGGCCGCCCGGGGCGGCGCCGCCTTCCGCGCCGGACGGGCCGGCGAGAGCGCGCCTGGCCCATTCGCCGACGGTCGGATGCCGCAGCACGGCCTCGGCCGCCTGCGGGGCCCTCTGCTGGATGCGCCCGAGCAGGTCGTAGGCCTCCGCGGCCTGGGGCCCGCCCGCGTCGCGCACGCCCCGCAGCAGCAGGAGGCGCTTGCTGTACTGGGCTCTGTGGAGGAGTTCGACCGCGGCCGGGCCGCCCTCGCCCGCGGCGAGCGCCAGGAAGACCTTCTCGGGGATCCGGTGGACGCCCGGGCTCATCCGGTTCCCTCCTGGGACGACACCTTCCTCGTGTACGCCTCGACGTCCTGCGAGACCGCGTCCCGCACGTGGGTGACCAGGCGGAAGAGGTCGCGGCAGTAGACGGACGGGTTGGCGAAGCCGGTGCCGGAGCGGTACCGGTGGGTGTAGAGGCCGCCGCCGCAGACGCGGTGGACGGGGCAGGCCGTACACGCGTCGGCGAGTGCCCGGCGGCCGATCTGGCGCGCGGCCATCGCGGGGAGCATCAGGGCTGCGTCGAAGGTGTCCCGGCCCACGTGCAGTTCGGTGTGCGCGGCGCCCTCGTAGGCGGACTTGAGCGTGTCGACCTGCTCGATGGAGCCGTCGGTCTCCACCACGGCGACCGCGACCGGCGACAGCCCGATCGTCTCGCTGCGCGAGGGGCGGCCGAGCAGCAGCCGGATGATCTCGTCGAACAGCCGGACGCGGGTCTCCCGCACCGGGGTGCGGTACCAGCGTTCGAAGATCGCGACGAGCCAGTCGCCGTACGGCGTCGCGTCGTCGTCGCCGCGGCCCGGAGGCGGGGCGTCCCAGTTGCCGTGCGGGAGCAGGAAGTCGACGGCCGGGGGGCGGTGGGCGAGGAGCGCCTCGTAGGTGGCGACGGGGTCGTTGCGCAGGTCGATCGTGCTCAGCAGGCCGCTGAACAGCCGGCGGTACGCGGGCGTCGTCAGCCGGTGCAGCCCGGTCGTGACCTCCTCGTGGCTTCCCCTGCCGTTGGCGCGGCGGCGGTGGCGGTCGTGGCCGTCCTCGTCGCCGTCCAGGCTGACGCTCGCGTATATGTCGAGTTCGTCAAAGAGTTTCAGGTAGACCGAATCGAGGAGGACGCCATTGGTCTGCAAGTGGAAACTCACCGACGTCCGGGAATCCACGGCCGAATTGACCGCCTCGACCGCGTAGCGGATGTGCTCGGGACCGGCGAGCAACGGTTCTCCGCCGTGCAGGACGACGCCGATCCGGGACAGGTCATTGGAGCGCGCGTGCTCGGCGATGCGGGCGGCCGTGCGGTCCAGGGTGGCGCGCGACATGCGGCGCGGCTGGCGCCGCCAGCTCTGGTCCGCCATCTCGTACATGTAGCAGTAGTCGCAGGCCAGGTTGCATCTGCTGTGGACTTTCAGGACGAACTCGCGGAACGGAGTCGGCCGCCACCCCTGCTCCAGCAGGCTCTGGACGCTCAGGGTGGCCGGCCATTCGTCTTCGGTGGACGTCCGGGCGGCCCCCACGGTCACACCGATCAACTCCCAGCGGGGTTCGCGCAAGTGGATCAAGTTCCCTTTATACATTTATATACGCATTATCATGATCACGGAATCGCGGTCCGGGATTGGTCCCGGCGGCGGATCGGCGCAGGGGTCAGCGCAGGGAGCGGCGGGCTATCAGGGCGGCGTTCAGGAGCTGGAGGTCGCCGGGGCGGGCCGGGTCCAGGCCGGTGAGGGCGCTGATGCGGCGAATCCGGTAGGCGACCGTGTTCGGGTGGACGTGCAGGGCCGCGCCGGTCGCGCGGCGGTCCAGGTCGAGCGCCAGGTAGCGCTCCAGCGTGCGCAGCAGGTCGGGCCTGAGGTCCAGGGGCGCCAGCAGTTCGGCGAGCGCGGCGAGCGCGCCGCTCGGACGGCTCAGCTGGTAGTCCAGCAGGACGTCGGCGAGCCGGTACAGGCCGGGCGGGCGGCCCGCCCGGCGGACCAGGTCCATGATCTCGCCGGTCTGGGCGACGGCGCCCGGGACGCCCGCCGGCCCGGTGATCTCCGCGGCGGCCGTCACCTCGATGTCGGCCGCCTTCGCCGCGCCCGCGACCAGGTCGTGCAGGGTCTCCCACCCGGCGGAGAAGGGGAGCAGGGCCGTCCCTCCCGAGGCGTCCAGGGCGGTGAGGGCGGGCTCGTCGGCGACGGCGTCCAGCGCGGTCCGGACGCGGCGGATCTTGCGGCGGGCCGCGATCCGGGCGCGCTGGCCCGACCCGGCCTCGTCCGGATGCGGGCCGAACGCCAGCGCCAGGACGGCGTAGCGGGGCGCCGGGCGGTGCCCCGCGGTGTCCCCCGCCAGCAGCGCGGTCATCAGGGCGTGCCGGCCGCCGTGCTCCTGGCTGTCGAGGATCTGCCGCACCTCCAGGTAGGCGGCGCTGACGGCGGAGGTCAGCAGCCGCTGGAAGTCGAGGAAGTAGCCGAGCGCCTCCTGGAAGGCGGGCAGGTCGTCCGGCTCGGCCCCGGCGGTCAGGTCCTCCCAGGCCATGGCCGCCCCGATCTGGTAGGCGGCGAGGATCGCGTCCAGCGGCACGCCCTCCTCGGCCCGCAGCGCCGCCGAGTCGCGCTGCCGGGCGAAGTCGGCCGCGCGGGCGGGCCGGCGCTGCTCCAGGACGTCCGCGAACTGCCGCAGGCTGTGCTGGACGATCCCGGCGACGTCCCCGGCGACCTCCTCCTGCGGCAGCTCGGCGTAGACGGGCAGCTCGGCGAGCAGCCGCGCCACGACGCGGCGGGTCAGCAGCGGCGCGCGGACCCGCAGATGGGCCGCCACCGGCCGGCCCGCCACGCGCAGCGCCGGCGTCTTGTCCCGCGTCACAACGGCTCCCGGAAGAGTCTGTTTTCGCGCCAATTGAACGGCGTGTCCAGATTCTGGACGATCACGGCGACATCGTCCATGACGCCGGGAGTCAGCTCATGAAGCGTCTGTTCAACGGCCGCCCGTCCACCCCCCGGGCCGTCAGGGGCCGGGCCGCGAGGAGCCGAGTCGCCGGGGGCGCGGTCGGCGCGCTCGTTCTGGCGGGCGCGGCGCTCGGCGGGACGGCCGTTCCCGCGGCGGCCGCCGCGGTGGAGTACGTCGCGCTCGGCGACTCGATGGCGTCCGGCCCGCTCATCCCGGACATCACCGGCCCGGTCGGCTGCGGGCGCTCCACCCGCAACTACGCGCACGTGCTGGCCTCCCGCACGGGCGCCGCCCTCCGGGACGTCACCTGCAGCGGCGCCAAGACCACCCACATGACCCAGTCGCAGAGCACCAGCGTCGGCGGCGTCGACACCGGGACCGTCCCGCCGCAGCTCGACGCGCTCACCGCGTCCACCGCGCTCGTGACCCTCACCATCGGCGGCAACGACGTCGGCCTGGTCGGCATCGCCCAGGACTGCGCCACCCTCGACCCCACCGCCACCCCGTGCAAGGGCGAGTTCGAGGACCAGGTGGCCCAGCGCACCCGCGACTTCGGCCCGAAGCTGTCCGCCGTCCTGGACGGGATCCGCGCCCGCTCCCCGAAGGCCCGGATCGTCGTCACCGGCTACGGCCTCTACGTCAGGCGGAACGGCTGCTGGCCCGTCCAGCCCGTGCTGCCCACGGACGCCAACTTCCTCCAGGGCTCCGTGAACGCCCTGAACGACGTGATCCGCCAGCAGACGACCGCGCACGGCGGGACCTACATCGACCTGGTCACGCCCAGCGCCGGCCACGACGCGTGCCAGTCGGCGTCCCAGCGCTGGGTCGAGGGCTACGTCCCCGTCCACTCCGCCGCGCCCCTGCACCCGAACGCGGCGGGCGAGGCCGCGTACGCCGCCGTCATCGGCGGCGTCCTCGGCGCCTGAGCCCGCTGATGGCCCGTCCCGGCCAGACCTCCGGGCCGGGACGGGCCGTAAGCTTCGTGGCGCCGACGGAGGGGTGATCATGAACGAGCAGATGCGCGCCAACACCGCCGCGTACGAGCAGACGATCCGCTCGACGCTCGCGCTCGCCGGGACGCTGGGCGACGACGACTGGGACCGGCCGACCGAGTGTCCCGGCTGGACGGTCAAGGACCAGTTCTCCCACCTCGCCGGCGTGGAGCGCGACCTGCTCGGCGATCCCGCCCCGCCCGTCGAGCTGCCCGAGTTCGAGCACCTCCGCAACGACTTCGCCCGCTACACCGAGCTGGCGGTGCACGCGCGGCGGCCGGTCCCCGGCCCGCAGGTCGCGGCGGAACTGGCGGACGCGCTCGAACGCCGCCTCGTGCAGCTGGCCGGCGAGGACCCCGACCGCGTCCTGATGTGCCCGGACGGCAGGGAGGGCCCCTACACGCGGTTCATGAAGTTCCGCGCCATGGACTGCTGGACCCATGAGCAGGACGTCCGCCGGGCGGTCGGCCGCCCCGGCAACCTCGACGCCCCCGCGGCGCGGTGCTTCTGGGAACTGCTGAGCCGCCCCCTGCCCCGCATCGTGGCGCGGGCGGCGAAGGGCGCGCCCGGTCGCAGCGCCGTCCTCACGATCTCCGGCCCGCCCGACTTCGAGGTCGCCGTCACGGTCGGCGACGACGGCCGCGGCGCGTGGTCCGACGTCCCGGCGTCCCCGTCGGCGAGGATCGCCATGGACTGGGAGACCTACGTCCGGCTGACCGCCGGACGCTGCGCGGCGGGCGACGTCGCCGTCCGCGCCGAGGGCGACGGGGAGCTGGCCGGCGGGATCCTCGCCACCATGGGCGTCACCCCCTGAGCCGCCGCCCCCGGTCCGCGGGCTCTCAGCGGTGCCGGACGGCGTCCGGGAAGTGGGAGGCGAGCAGGTCGGGGGACTCCTCGCGGCCGTCGAGGACGCGGTTGACGCGGGTCACGGCGCGCCAGCCGGACGGGGTGCGGCGCAGCCGCCAGTGGTTGGCGGTGGCGCGGCGCAGCACGAAGCCGTCCGGCCGCTTGACGATCATGAGGGTGTAGCCGACGGCGGTGGCCTCGTCGCCGGAGAGCGTGACGTGCGGCGGGCCGACGACGTGCGCGCAGCCGCCGGAGATCCACCGCTGGTGGTTCGCCGAGCGGACCATCGCCTCGATCTCCGGGTGCCCGGTCATCATCAGCTCGTCCACGTCGTAGACGCCGTCCGGCTCCCAGAGCCCGGCGACCTCGGCCGCGGAGCCGCTGTCGACCAGCGGCCCGTAGGACAGGATCAGCCGGGTGATCTCCCGCTCGTCCTCCAGGGCGCGCAGCCGCTCCTCGAGGGCGGCCAGCCGGGCTTCGACGCTCACCGCTCCTCCCCGAAGACCAGGCCGTAGCCGGCGGCCAGCCCGCGCAGGGCGGCGAGCTGCTCGCAGTAGTGCTCCGCCGACTCCGACTCCATCCGGACGCCGGCGATCGTGGCGCCCGCCTCGCGCAGCCGGGCGAGCGCCGTCCCGGCCGCCTCCGGGGCGCCGATCGGGTCCAGCGGGCGGGACGGCGCGAGGACCACGTCGAAGCCGGGCGGCACGTCGGCGTCCGCGAGCATCTCCGCGAGCGTGCGCAGCGGCAGGCCGAACGGCACCCAGCCGTCGGCGTCCAGCGCGCGGCGCAGCGAGCGGCCCGAGCGGCCGCCGATCCACAGCGGGACGCGGTCCTGGACGGCGTGCGGCTCCACGACGAGCCCGGAGTAGGCGTAGTGCTCGCCGCGGTACTCCGGCGTGCGCCGCGACAGGGAGGCGCGCAGCGCCGCCAGCGCGTCGTCGGCGCGGGAGCCGCGGCCGGCGAACGGCGCGCCGAGCAGGTCGAACTCCTCCTCCAGGCTGCCGACGCCGAGGCCGAGCGTGAGCCGCCCGCCGCTGACCCGGTCGAGCGTGCCGTAGCGCTTGGCGATGGCGAGCGGGTGGTGGTAGCCGAGCACGAGCACCTGCGTGGCGAGCCGGATCCGGGACGTGCGGGCGGCGAGGTGCCCGAAGGTCGCGAGCGGGTCCCAGTAGACGCCGCCGCGCTGCTCGGCGGCCTCGGCCGGGACGGCGACGTGCTCGCTGCACGTCAGGTGGTGGTAGCCGAGCCGGTCGGCGGCCCCGGCGATCAGGGCGATCTCCTCGATGCCCGCGCCGCGCTCCCAGGCGGCATGGCCGGGCGGCTGCGCCACCACCGGCGTGACGATCCCGACACGCATCGCTGCTCCCCTCGTTGGTGGAAAAACGTTCTATCACGGTGGCCGGTCCGACCTGGGGCGCGGTCCCGGTGCCGAAGCCTCCGGCTGACCTGCTCTTACTTCCCCTCTTCCGCTGCCAGCAAGCGGTTGCTACATTCCAGGTAACAAGAATTCATTTCAGTCATGTTCTGGGAGGTGCGATGACCGAGGCCACGATGCCGGAGGCAGCCACGCCGGAGGCCATGACCAGGCCGGGGGCCCTGACCGCGCCGGAGGTCATGTCGACCGCGCGCCGGGAGTCGCCGCCGTCGATGATCGAGCGGATGACGCTGATCCTCGACGCGTTCAACGGGCCGACCGCCCGGCTGACCCTGGAGGACGTCGCCCGCCGCACCCGGCTGCCGCGCTCCACCGCGCACCGCATCCTGGACCAGCTCGTCCGGCAGCGCTGGCTCGCGCACCACTCGTTCGGCTACGGGCTCGGCCAGCGCGCCCTCGGCCTCGGCGGGCAGGACGGCGGGCACGGCAAGATCCGCGAGGCCGCCGCGCCGCTGCTGCACGAGCTGCAGGTCACCACCGGGCTCGTCGCGCACCTGGCCGTCCTGGACGGCGCCGAGATCTTCTACCTGGACAAGCTCGGCGGGCGGCTCGCCACCTCCGTCCCGTCACGGGTCGGCGGCCGCGCCCCGGCGCACTGCACCGCCCTCGGCAAGGCGATGCTGGCGTGGCTGGAGCCCGAGCAGGTGGACGCGCTGCTCGGCTCGGGCATCAGCCGCTTCACCAGCCGCACGATCGGCGAGCTCGGCACGCTCCACCAGGAGCTGCACCGCATCCGGCAGCGCCGCGGCCTGGCGTTCGAGCGCGGCGAGTCCTACCCCGGCATCGCCTGCGTCGCCGCGGCGATCCGCGGCGCGGAGGGGCCGGTCGCGGGGATCTCCCTGGTCGGCGACATCCGCGCCCCGCTGGAGAACGTCGCGCCGCTGGTGGTCACCGCCGCCCGCGAGGCGTCGCAGATCCTGTTCCCCGGCTCGGCCCCCGGCGCCCGCGCGGGACGCCCCGGCGGGCGCACCCGGCGCGCCGTGCGGACCGGCGAGGAGACCAGCTGGTCGCCGGAGACGATGAACCGGCTGCTCGCCGTCGACGGGCGCGGCGACTGGATGTGACGGGCGGCCCGAGGTGACGTCAACCCCAGCCCCACCGGTCGCCGACGCCCCACGGGTCGGGCGCGATCGGCGCGTCGGGCTCCCCGACGCCGAACCGGCTGCGGAAGAACACCATCGGGCGCCGCCACGCGCCGTCCACCACCTCGTGCCGGTCCACCGCCAGGACCCGCCCGATCACCACCTCGTGGTCGCCGGCCTCGTGCACGTCGTGCACGACGCAGTGGACCGCGAGCAGGACGTCCGGCAGGGCGGGGGCGCCCCACCGCGACTCCTCCCAGTCCAGCCCCTCGAACTTGGCGCCCCGGCTCGACCCGAAGCGCTCGCACAGCTCGCGCTGCTCCTCGCCGAGGACGTTCACGCAGAACCGTCCCGCCGAGCGGATCCGGGGCCACGACCGCCCGCGCTTGTCCGCGCAGAACAGGATGAGCGGCGGGTCCAGCGACACGGACGCGAACGACTGGCAGGCGAAGCCGACGGGCTCGCCGCCGTCGAGGGCGGTGACCACGGTGACGCCCGTCGCGAACTCCGCCATGGCCTTGCGGAAGTCCGCCGGCTCCGGCGCGGCCGCGTCGGCGTCGTGCAGGGGCGTGAGCGCTGGCTCGGCTGGCATGTGTTCACCTCGGGGCTGCGAGCGGGCGGGCGTTCGAATCCACTATGCGACATTTCTACTAACGGGTACTCACCCGGCACCGGTCAAGGGGCCGCCGGTGAGCCCGAAGGTAGGCACGCCCCTGCGCGCCCACCCGCCCCGATCCCGATGAGTGGAAGCGGGCCGCGGGACGGGCCCGCCGAGCCGCCCTGGGACCCGCGTCCCGCTGATCGGGATCCACCGCCGGACCCCGCCGTCCCGCCGATTACGTTCCGGACAAGCCACCGTCGAAGGACTGGGAGATCATGCCTGCGGAGCTGACCTACGAGTCGACGTTGCGCGAGCTCGCCACCGACCAGGGCGTCCTGCGCTACCACGAGGCCGGTGAGGGCCCGCCGCTGCTGCTGCTGCACGGCTCCGGTCCCGGCGTCACCGGCTGGCGCAACTACCGCGGCAACCTCGCCCGGTTCGCCGAGCACTTCCGCTGCCTGGTCCTGGAGTTCCCCGGCTTCGGCGTCAGCGACCCGACCGACGAGCACCCGATGATGGCCGCCGGCGGCGCCGTCGTCCGCTTCCTGGACGGCCTCGGCCTCGGCCAGGTCGACGTCATCGGCAACTCCATGGGCGGCATCGTGGCGACGCAGGTGGCGCTGCGGCACCCCGAGCGCGTCCGGCGGCTGGTCACCATCGGCGGGATCGGCCGCAACGTCTTCAGCCCCGCGCCCGGCGAGGGGATCAGGCTGCTGGCCGAGTTCACCGACGACCCGACCCGCGAGGGCCTCGTCCGGTGGCTGAACTCGATGGTGTACGACCCGCGGATCGTCACCGAGGAGATGATCGAGGAGCGCTGGAAGCAGGCCACCGACCCCGACACCCTCGCCAGCGCGCGCCGCATGTACGGGTCGAAGGCGATGGCGGCCCGCGCGAAGGCGATGGCGGCCTCCGACGAGCCGCCGTACTGGGCGATGCTCCACAGGCTCAAGGCCGAGACCCTGATCACCTGGGGCCGCGACGACCGGGTCAGCCCCGTCGACATGGTGCTCGTGCCGATGCGCACGATCCCGAACGTGCAGGTGAACATCTTCCCGAACTGCGGGCACTGGGTGATGATCGAGCAGAAGTCCGCCTGGGAGAGCGCCGTGCTGGCGTTCCTGACCCGGAAGGACGAGCGGTGAGCGAGCGGGAGCGTCCGAGCGGCTGGGACCACGAGTACGACCTCGTCATCGTCGGCAGCGGCGGCGGGGGGATGGCCGCGGCGCTGACCGCGCACGACGCCGGGATCTCCGCGCTGATCGTGGAGAAGGGCAAGAAGTTCGGCGGCTCCACCGCGATCTCCGGCGGCGGCATCTGGATCCCCAACAACCCGACGCTGAAGGCGCGCGGCCACGACGACAGCCGCGAGTCGATCCGGCGCTACCTGGACCACCTCACCGAGGGCCGCGTCCCGGCGGCGCGGCTGGACGCGTTCGTCGACCACGGGCCCGCCGCCATGGAGCTGCTCTGCCGGAGCAGGTGGATGCAGTTCTTCTGGACGAAGGGCTACGCCGACTACCACCCCGAGTACGAGGGCGGGCGCCCGCTCGGCCGGTCCATCGAGGCCAAGCCGTTCGACACCCGCAAGCTCGGCGACGACGAGCGGTACCAGCGGCCGAACAGCATGAAGGGCCCCCTCGGCCTGTGGATCACCGCGAAGGACTACCACGACCTCGCGATGGCCAAGCGCACCTGGACGGGCCGGCGCGCGTCCCTGGTCGCGGCGTGGCGCGTGTCGTCCAACATGGTCCGCCGCCGCCACATGGCGACCGGCGGCCGGGCGCTCGCCGCGCGGATGCGGATGGCGCTGAAGGACGCCGGGATCCCGCTCTGGCTGAAGACCCCCATGACCGAGCTCGTCGTCGAGGACGGCCGCGTCACCGGCGTCGTCGTCGAGCGCGACGGCGCGGCGCTGCGCGTCCGCGGGCGCCGGGGCGTCCTGCTCGCGACGGGCGGCTTCGACCACAACCAGCAGATGCGCGACAAGTACCTCCCGAAGGGCGGCCAGGAGGACTTCGCGATGGGCGCCCGCGAGAACACCGGCGACGGCATCCGCGCCGGCGAGAGCGTCGGCGCCGCGCTCGACCTGATGGACGACGCGTGGTGGATGCCCGCCGTCCGGCACCCGGCGGGGGCGACGATCCCGCTGCTGTCGGAGCGGTGCATCCCCCGGTCGGTGATCGTGGGGCAGGACGGCAAGCGGTTCACCAACGAGTCGGCCCCGTACGTCAACTTCGTCCACGACCAGCTGGAGGGCGGGCACGTCCCCTGCTGGTTCGTGATGGACGCCAAGGCCCGCGCCCGGTACCCGTTCGCGCAGATCCTGCCGGGCGCGCCGATCCCCAAGGCGTTCTACGAGGCGGGCATCGCGTTCAAGGCGGACACGCTCGCCGAGCTGGCCGGCGAGATCGGCGTCCCGGCGGACGCGCTGGGCGAGACCGTCGAGGCGTTCAACCGGTACGCGCGCGAGGGCAAGGACCCCGAGTTCGGCCGCGGCGACTCCGCCTACGACCGCTACTACGGCGACCCGAACCTGAAGAACCCCAACCTGGACGTCATCGAGGGCGGCCCGTACCACGCGTTCCGGATGGAGGTCGGCGACCTCGGCACCAAGGGCGGCCTCGTCTCCGACGAGCACGCCCGCGTCCTGCGCGAGGACGGGTCGGTCATCGAGGGCCTGTACGTGACGGGCAACTCCTCGGCGTCGGTGATGGGCAACGAGTACGCGGGCCCGGGCGCCACCATCGGCCCGGCCATCGTGTTCGGCTACATCGCCGCCCGGCACGCCGCCGGGAGCGGAGGGTCCGCCGGGAAGGCCGCGGGACGCTCATGACGGCACTGAAGGCGCGGGTGGTGGAGGTCGTCCGGGAGACGGCCGACGCGCACTCGCTCGTCCTCGAACCCGTCGAGGGCGACCGGGAGCGGTTCGCCTACCGGCCCGGGCAGTTCCTCACCGTCCGGGTCCCGGCGGAGGGCGGCTGGGCCGCGCGCTGCTACTCGCTGTGCAGCTCGCCGCTCACCGGCGACCGCCCGAAGGTGACGGTGAAGCGGGTCGCGGGCGGTCTCGGGTCCAACTGGATCTGCGACAACGTCACGGCGGGCGACGTCCTGGAGGTGCTGCGCCCGGCGGGCACGTTCACACCGCCGTCGCTGGACGAGGACCTGCTGCTCGTCGCGGGCGGCAGCGGCATCACCCCGGTCATGTCGATCCTCAAGTCGTGCCTGGCGGCCGGCTCGGCGAGGGTGGCGCTGCTGTACGCCAACCGGGACGAGCGGTCGGTCATCTTCGCCGACGAGCTGAGGGAGCTGACCGAGCGGCACCCGGACCGGCTCACCGTCGTCCACCTGCTGGAGTCGGTGCAGGGCCTGCCGACGGCCGCCGCCGTCCGCTCCCTGGCGGGCCCCTACGCGGGCCGTCCCGCGTACGTGTGCGGCCCCGAGATCTTCATGGACCTGGTCTCCGAGACGCTCACCGGCCTCGGCGCGAAGGTGCACGCCGAGCGGTTCTTCTCGCTGGAGGGCGACCCGTTCGAGAGGCCCGACGATTCGCCGGAGCAGGCGGAGGCGGAGGACGGCGACGCCGGGGAGATCGAGGTCGAGATGGACGGCGAGACCCGCACGGTGCCGTGGCGCGCGTCCGAGCGGCTTCTCGACGCGCTGCTGCGCGCCGGCGTCGACGCCCCGTTCTCCTGCCGGGAGGGGTCCTGCTCGGCCTGCGCCTGCGTGGCGCTGGAGGGCGAGGTCACCCTGGACGCCAACACGGTCCTCGACGAGCAGGATCTCGCCGACGGCCTCATCCTCGCCTGCCAGGCGAGGCCGGTCACCGACCGGCTGAAGATCACCTACGACGGCTGACGAAACATACTGGGAGACAGGCGATGGCTGACCGCGTGCTTGACACGATCATGGAGAGGGCGGAGCAGATCCGCGAGCTCGGCCCGGCCAACGAGGCGCTCGGCAGGCTCGACGACAAGGCGGCGCAGATCCTCAGGGACGCGGGCGCGATCCGGCTGCTCCAGCCGAAGGAGCACGGCGGCCTGGAGGTCCACCCGCGCGAGTTCGCCGAGACGGTGATGGGGATCGCCTCCCTGGACGGCTCCACCGGCTGGGTCGCCGGCATCGTCGGCGTCCACCCGTGGGAGATGGCCTACGCCGACCCGAAGGTGCGCGAGGAGATCTGGGGCGAGGACCCCGACACCTGGATCGCGTCCCCGTACGCACCGATGGGCATCGCCCGGCCCGTGGACGGCGGCTACGTGTTCAACGGCCGCTGGCAGTTCTCCTCCGGCACCGACCACTGCGACTGGATCTTCCTCGGCGCGATGCTGGGCGACGAGGACGGCAAGATGGCGCAGCCGCCGCGGTCCCTGCACATGATCCTGCCGCGCGCGGACTACGAGATCGTCGAGGACTCGTGGGACGTCGCCGGGCTGAAGGGCACCGGCAGCAAGGACGTCATCGTCAGGGACGCGTTCGTCCCGGCGTACCGGACGCTGGAGTACTCCAAGGTCGTGGACGGTTCGGCGCCGCGCGAGGCGGGGCTGACCAACCCCTCCTACCTGATGCCGTTCTCCTGCGTGTTCCCGCTCGGCATCTCCTCCGCGGTCATCGGCATCGCCGAGGGCGCGCTGCACCACCACCTGGCCTACCAGCGCAACCGCGTCCAGATCACCGGCACGAAGATCAAGGACGACCCGTACGTGCTGTACGCGATCAGCGAGGCGGCCGAGGAGATCAGGACGTCCCGCACGGCGCTGCTGGACAACTGCTCGCGCATGTACGACATGGTCGCCGCCGGGCACGTGCCGACGTTCGCCGAGCGCGCCGCCGGGCGCCGCACCCAGGTCCGGGCGGCGTGGCGGGCGGTGCAGGCGATGAACGAGATCGTCGTCCGGTCGGGCGGCAACGCGATGCGGAACGACAACCCGATCCAGCGGTTCTGGCGGGACGCGCACGTCGGCCTCGCCCACGCCATCCACGTCCCCGGCTCGGTCTACCACGTCTCCGCCCTGACGGACCTGGACATCGAGCCGCCCCAGGGCCCGATGCGGTCGATGATCTGAGCCCGCCGACCCGCGGCGTGCCGGGAGCGTGGGCGCCTCCACCGCCCGGCACGCCGCGCCACACGGGGCCCTAGCCGAGCAGGCCGCGGTCGGCGACGAGCCTGGGGGTCCAGACGACCCGGCCGAGGTACTCGTCCGCGGCCGGGTCGGTGACCAGCCAGACCACGGCCGCCGCCGGCGCCTCCTCCGGCGTCGGCTCGAAGCCCTCGTCCTTCAGGCGGTCGAGGCCGCCGCGCGCCGCGCCCGCCTCGGTGACGACGAACCCGGGGTCGAGGTTGAACGCGCGGACGCCGGCGCCCCGGTACTCGGCGTTGATCGCGCCGGCGAGGCGCCCGAACGCCGCCTTGGACGCCGCGTACGCCACGCCCCAGCCGCCCTCGCCGGGCGGTCCCGGCGGGTCGGTGGTCGCCGACCCCGAGCACAGGTCGACGATCGTCCCGCCGCCGCGCGCCAGCATCGCGGGCAGGACGGCCTGGAGCAGGACGATCTGGTTCAGGTAGTTGCCCGTGACGGTCCGCGCCGCCACCTCCGGGTCGAGGTCGAGGAACCGCTCGTGGGTCCCGGCGACGTGCGCGACCGCGTTGTTGACCAGGACGTCCACGCGGCCCCACGCGTCGAGGACCGTCGCGGCGGCGGCCGTCACGCTCGCCCTGTCGAGCAGGTCCATCCGCACCGGCAGGGCCCGCGCGCCGAGC
Organism: Actinomadura verrucosospora; assembly: GCF_039540335.1. Lineage (NCBI taxonomy): Bacteria > Bacillati > Actinomycetota > Actinomycetes > Streptosporangiales > Thermomonosporaceae > Actinomadura > Actinomadura verrucosospora. Next base: position 20,299 of record NZ_BAABEV010000020.1, read on the forward strand.
GCCTCGATCTCCGCCGTGGTGCGTTCCAGGCTCCCCGGGACGGGGATCGGCTCCGCGCGCCCGTGACGCGGCGGTATCCGGCCGCGGCCCTCCTCCACCGTGCGCGCGGTGAACGCGACGTCGTACCCGGCGGCGGCCAGCGCGAGCGCCGTCCGCCTGCCGATGCCCCGGCTCGCCCCGGTCACCATCGCGACCGGCCTGCCCGTCGTCGTCATGAGACCTCCCCCTCCAGATGAGAGCCGCCGCCGTCCGCCCGGCGCACGAAGACTCTCACTCAGCGGGAAGGGCCCGGCGGCCCGCCCCCGGATTTGGAAGGTTGAGGCTCGACGGCCGCCGCGCGGGCCGCTATCCAGAAGGGACCGAGGACAGTGACGCAGATCCGAGGGCTGGGATATCTGAAGGTCCAGACCCGGCACATCGACCGCTGGCGCGAGTTCGCCCTGGAAGGGCTCGGCTTCGCCGAGGGGAGCGGACCGGACCCTGACGGCCTCTACCTGCGCATGGACGAGCGCCGCTCGCGCCTCCGGGTGCTGCCCGGCGACACCGACCGGGTGCTGGCCGTCGGGTGGGAGGTCCGCGACCAGTACGCGCTGGCCGCCGTCCGCGAGGCCGTGGAGAAGTCCGGGACGGCCGTGACGACGCTGACGTCCAAGGAGGCGGCGGAGCGCGACGCGGAGGAGGCCATCGCGTTCACCGACCCGGGCGGGACCCCCGTCGAGGTGTTCTGGGGCCCGGTCCTGGACCACAGCCCCCTGCGCACCGGCTTCGCGCAGAAGTTCGTGACCGGCCCCATGGGCATGGGCCACGTCGTGCTGCCCACCCCCAGGTTCGTCGAGACCGTCGCGTTCTACGCCGAGGTCCTCGGGTTCCTGCCGCGCGGCGCGATGAGGGTCGGCGGCGGCGCCGCGAAGGTCAGGTTCATGGGCGTCAACCAGCGCCACCACAGCATCGCGATCTGCCCGGCGCCGTTCGACGGCGACCCGGGCCTCGTCCACCTCATGGTGGAGGTCGACACGCTCGACGCGGTCGGCATCGCGCTCGACGCCATCACGGAGAAGGGCTTCTCGATCTCCTCCACGCTGGGCCGCCACACCAACGACAAGATGGTGTCGTTCTACGTGCGCGCCCCCGGCGGCTGGGACGTCGAGTACGGCTGCGAGGGCATGCTCGTGGACGAGGCGTACTACACCGCCGAGGAGATCACCAGGGACAGCTACTGGGGCCACGACTGGTCCGGGTCCGAGCCGCTGGCCGCCTTCGTCCCGCCGCGGAAGGGCTGACGCCGATGCCGAAGCCCTCGGTGGAACCGGTCGGCGCCGCGGAGGTGGAGTTCGACCACGAGTGCGACGTGCTGGTGGTCGGGTTCGGCGCCGCGGGCGCCGCCGCCGCGTACGAGGCCGCGGCGGCGGGCGCGGACGTGCTCGTCCTGGAACGGTCGAGCGGCCCCGGCGGGACGTCCGCCCAGTCGGGCGGGGAGCTGTACCTCGGCGGCGGCACGCGGGTGCAGAAGGCGTGCGGCTTCGACGACACGCCCGACGCCATGTTCGCCTTCCTCACGGCGGCGCTCGGCCCGCACGCCGACGCTGAGAAGCTGCGGCTGTACTGCGACGGGAGCGTGGAGCACTTCGAGTGGTTCCGCGCGCGCGGCGTCCCGTTCAAGGAGAGCCTCTTCGACGCGCCGGGCTGGATGCCGTACACCGAGGACGGCCTGATGTGGCTCGGCGAGAACGCCTGGCCGTACAACGAGATCGCCCGGCCCGCGCCGCGCGGCCACCGCCCGGAGACGCCGATGTTCGCCGGCGGCGTCCTCATGGAGAAGCTGATCGCGGCCGCCGCCGAGGCGGGCGCCGTCGCCCACCAGGACACCTACGCGACGAACCTCGTCGTCGACGGCGCCGGCCGCGTCGCCGGCGTCGTGGCGCGCCGGTTCGCCGACCGGGTGGTCTACCGGGCGCGCAGAGGCGTCATTCTGACCTCCGGCGGGTTCGTCGACAGCGAGGAGATGCTCGCCGACCACGCCCCGGTGCTGCTCGGGCACGACAAGGTCAGCGACGGCACCAGCGACGGGTCCGGCATCCGGATGGCGACCGCGCTCGGCGCCGCGACCCGCCGCATGGCGTCGGTGGAGATCGCGCTCACCGCCAACCCCGCCGTCATCTGCCGGGGCATGCTCGTCGACGGCCTCGGCCGCCGGTTCATCAACGAGGACGTCTACCCGGGCCTGTTCAGCCACCGGGCCGTCCAGCACCAGCCCGCCCCCTACTGGGCGATCATCGACGAGGCCGGGCACGACGAGATCCCCGAGGCCGACATGTGGGGCGTCCGACCCAAGCACGCGGCGGAGACGGTCGCGGAGCTGGAGGAGTCGCTCGGCCTGCCGCCCGGTTCGCTGGAGGCGACCGTCGAGACCTACAACCGGTTCGCGGAGCGGGGCGAGGACCCCTACTTCCACAAGGACCCCAAGTGGCTGCGCCCCCTGAAGGGGCCGTTCGCGGCGATCGACCCGGCCGACGGGTTCTTCGGCGCCGGTAAGCACGGCGCCGGGACGGGCGCCGGCGGGTTCACCCTCGGCGGTCTCGACACCACCGTGGACGGCGAGGTCCGCAACAACTCCGGTGAGCCGATCCCCGGCCTGTACGCCGCCGGGCGCACCGCCTCCGGCATTCACGGCGAGGGCTACATCAGCGGGACGTCCCTGGGCGACGGCACGTTCTTCGGCCGCCGCGCCGGGCGCGCCGCCGCCGCATCCGAGAACTGAGAGGTCTGTGCATGAAGTACGCCGTCCTTCTCCCCGTGGCGGCGGGCGTGACCGCCGATCCCGCGTGGATCGGCCAGTACGCCCGGCACGCGGAGGCCTGCGGCTTCGAGTCGGTCGGCGCGGTCGAGCACGCGGTGGTGGCGAGCGGCTACTCCAGCGTCTACCCCTACGACAGCTCGGGGCGGATGGAGCTGGCCGACGACCTGGACATCCCCGATCCGCTGGACCTCCTGGCGTTCCTGGCGGGGCGGACGTCGCGGATCGGGCTCGCCACCGGCGTGCTCGTCCTGCCGAACCACCACCCGGTGGTGCTGGCCAAGCGGCTCGCCACGGTCGACGCGCTGTCGGGCGGGCGGCTGCGGCTCGTCGTCGGCATGGGCTGGATGCGCGAGGAGATCGAGGCCTGCGGCGCCGACTTCGAGACCCGGGGCCGGCGGGGCGACGAGCAGCTCCGGGTGCTGCGCGAGCTGTGGGCCGACACCGCGCCCGGGGGCGCCTCCCACGACGGGGAGTTCTTCCGCTTCGAGGGCGCGATGAGCTACCCGAAGCCGGTCCAGGAGGGCGGGATCCCCATCCACATCGGCGGCCACTCCAAGGCCGCCGCGCGCCGCGCGGGCCGCTACGGCGACGGCCTCCAGCCGCTCGGCGTCGCGGGGGACGAGCTGCGCGGGCTCGTGGCGCTGATGCGGGAGGAGGCCGAGAAGAACGGTCGCGACCCGGACGCCCTCGAACTCACCCTCGGCCACTCGCTGGCGGCCGTGACGCCGGAGAAGGCGGAGAGGCTGGCCGCCCTCGGCGCGGACCGGCTCGTCCTGCGCGGGGCCGTGACGACGGACCTCGGCGAGGCCGAGGACGAGCTGTCCGCCTGCGCCGAGCGGCTGGGCCTGTCGGGATCATGACGCTCGACACCGCCGACCGGATCGCGCTCGGCGACCTCGTCGCCCGGTACGCGCTGCACGCCGACCGCCGCGAGGTCGACGCCATGGCCGGCCTGTTCGCCGAGGACGCCGTCCTCGTCCTGCCCGACGCCCCCGGCGAGCTGGACCCGGTGCGGACCTTCACCGGGCGCGCCGAGATCGCCGCGACGCTGTCGGCGCTGCACGGCGTCCCGGTCACGTTCCACGCGCTCGCCGGAGAGGTGTTCGGCGCGGGGCCCGAGCCCGGCACCGCCACTGGCGAGGTCGCCTGCGTCGCCCACCACCTGAGCGACCGCGAGGACGGCGCCGTGCGGGACCTCGTCTGGCACTGCCGCTACACCGACGCCTACCGGCTCGACGGCGGCGCCTGGCGGTTCGCGCGGCGCGAGCAGCGGATCGACTCGATCGAGACCCGTCCCGTCCGGAGGCGGCGCCATGGCTGAGCGGGCGCGGGTCAGCGTCGTGACCGGCGGCGCGCTCGGCATCGGGGGAGCGATCACCCGGCGCCTCGCCGCGGGCGGCGACCTGGTGGTCCTCAACGACATCGACGCGGACGCCGCCGGACGGGCCCGCGCCGCCGTCGAGGCCGCCGGGGGCCGCTGCGTCACGGTCGTCGGCGACATCACCGAGGACGCGACCGTCGCGGACGTCGCGGCGGCCGCGCTCGACCACGGCGGCGCCGACGTCCTGGTCAACAACGTCGGCGACTTCCGCCCGGCCGCCGCGTCGTTCCAGGACAGCACGCCCGGCCAGTGGCAGCGCCTCTACGAGCTGAACCTCCTGCACGTCTTCGCGCTGACCCACGCGCTGCTGCCCGCGATGATCGACCGGGGCGCGGGGAGCATCGTCAACAACTCGACGGTCGAGGCGTTCCGCGGCATCCCGCAGCACCCGGTGTACTCGGCGTTCAACGCGGGCGTGTCGGCGTTCACGCGCAGCCTCGCGGTCGCGGTCGGCCGGCACGGCGTCCGCGTCAACGCGATCGCCCCCGACCTCGCCGACACCGAGCAGACCCCGGCGGCCTGGATGCGGCGCGGCTACGACGAGGGCCTGGAGCACACCTGGGTCCCGCTCGCCCGCTTCGGCGACCCCGACGACTACGCCGCCGTCGTCGCGTTCCTCGCCTCCGACGACGCCCGGTTCGTCACCGGCCACACCATCCCGGTCGACGGCGGCACGCTCGCCGCGTCCGGTTGGTTCGTCCGCGCCGACGACCAGGGCTGGACGAACCGCCCGCACCGCGCCTAGGGGCGCATCGAGACGAGAGGAGCCGTGTCGCATGCAGGACGGGAAGACCCGGAGCGCGGTGCCGAAGGAGAGCGCGGTGCTGGGGGACGACCGTCCCGCCCGCGAGACCGCGTTCGCCGACCTGGTCGCGGCCCGCGGCGGCGACGACCGGACGGGCCTGTGCTTCGAGGACCGCTCCTGGACCTGGCGGGAGGTCGTCGCGGAGTCCCTGCGGCGGGCCTCGCTCGCCCGGGACGTGCCCGGCCACGTCGGCCTGTTCCTGGAGAACGGGCCCGAGCACCTGTTCTGGCTGCTCGGCGCGGCGCTCGCCGGTGTCCCGGTCGTGGAGCTGAACCCGACGCGGCGGGGCGCCGAGCTGGCCCGCGACATCACCCACACCGACTGCGCGCTGCTGGTCACCGAGACGTCCCGCGCGCCGCTGCTCGACGGGCTCACGCGGGTCCCGGCCCTGACGGTCGACACGCCCGCGTACGCCGAACGGCTGGCCTCCGCCCGCCTCGCCGCCCCCGCCCCGGTGGACCCCGACGCGATCTTCTCGCTGGTGTTCACGTCCGGGACGACGTCCGCGCCCAAGGCGGTGATCTGCACGCAGCGCCGGCTGGGCCGGATCGCCGTGCAGCAGCGCGACCGGCGCGGCCTCACCGGCGACGACGTGTTCTACGTGGTCATGCCGATGTTCCACTCCAACGCGCTGATGGCCGGGATCGCGCCCGCCGTCGCCGCGGGAGGCCGCATCGTCCTGCGCCGCAGATTCTCGGCCTCGGGCTTCCTCCCGGACGTGCGCCGCCACGGCGTCACGTTCTTCAACTACGTCGGCAAGCCCCTCAGCTACATCCTGGCCGTCCCGGAGAAGCCGGACGACGCCGACAACACGCTCCGCATCGCGTTCGGCAACGAGGCGGCGCAGCGCGACATCGACGCGTTCGCCCGCCGGTTCGGCTGCGCCGTCATCGACTCCTACGGGTCGAGCGAGGGCGAGATCCGCCTCACCCGCGTCCCCGGCACGCCGCCCGGCTCGCTGGGCGTCGCCGAGGCGGGCACCGTCGTGATGGACCCCGCGACCCTGCGGGAATGCCCGCGCGCCGAGTTCGACGCGAACGGGGTGCTCCTCAACGCCGAGGAGGCCATCGGCGAGATCGTCGACACGATGGGCGCCGCCAAGTTCGAGGGCTACTACAACAACCCCGAGGCGACGGCGCGGCGCGTCCGCAACGGCTGGACCTGGTCGGGCGACCTCGCCTACCGCGACGCCGACGGCTACTGGTACTTCGCCGGCCGCGACGACGACTGGCTGCGCGTGGACGGCGAGAACTTCGCCGCCGCCCCCGTCGAACGCCTCCTGGCCCGCTTCGAGCCCTTCACCGACGTCGCCGTCTACGCCGTCCCGGACGACCGGGTGGGCGACCAGGTGATGGCCGCCGTCACCCTGGCCCCGGGGCACGCCTTCGACCCGTCCGCCTTCACGGCCTTCCTGGCCGCCCAGCCGGACCTCGGCACCAAGTGGACCCCGCGCTACGTCCGCCTGGTCGAGGCCCTGCCCCGCACCCCGACCAACAAGGTCGTCAAGCGCGTCCTCCGCACCGAAGGCCGCGACACCGCCGACCCCGTCTACGAGCACCGCGACGGCGCCTACGTCCTGCGCGGCTCAGCCTGAGGTCCCCTCGGCGAAACACCTGACGCCCGGAGCGGGTCAGGACGGCTCCGGAAGCATGCGCTTCATCGCGGCGTGCGCCCCGGCGACGAGCTTCTCGCGGGGGAAGCCGGCGCGTTTGCGGGCCATGTCGTAGTTGCCGCCCGCGACCCAGACCGGGCCGTCCGCCAGGTGTTCGAGGCCCTCGCGGGCGACGTCGTCGGGCTCGGCGACGTTCAGGCCCGGCATGTCCATGTTGAGGCCGGCGCGTTCCATCGCCGGGGTGCGGGTCACGCCGAGCACGAGTTCCAGGACGTCCACCCCGTGCTCGCGCATCTCCAGCCACAGCCCCTCGGCGAAGACGCGGCCGAACGCCTTCACCGCCGAGTAGATGCTGATCTGCGGCTGGCCCATGTAGCCGGCGAGGGAGCCGACCAGCAGGATGCCGCCGCGTCCCCGCTCCTTCATCAGCGCGCCGAAGTGGTGCGTGAGCGCGAGCTGGGCGGTGATGTTCAGGTCGATGACGCCCTGAAAGCGGTCCAGGTCGCCGGTGACGAACTCGTGGCCGTAGCTGTTGGCGCCCGCGTTGAAGACGAGCAGCCCGACGTCCAGGCCGTCGGTCACCTCGCGGACCGCCTTGAGCGGGTCCGGGGCGACCAGGTCCAGTTCGAGGGTGCGCACCTCGACGCCCTTCGCGCGAACGGCCTCGGCCGTCTCCGCCAGCGGCCCCGGCTTGCGGGCGATCAGCACGAGGTTCAGGCCCGCGTCGGCGAGGCGGTGCGCGAAGGCCGAGCCGACGCCCTCCGAGCCGCCCGCGATCACGGCCCACGGGCCGTATCGGTCGATCATTGCTCTCCGTCCAGGTCCGGCGTCCACGCGACGCCGTTGATGTGCGAGCCGCCGTCCGCGAACAGGGTGTTCCCGGTCAGGTAGCGGGCGTCCTCGGACGCCAGGAACACCGCCACGGGGGCGATGTCGGTCTCCGGGTCGCCGAGGCGGCCCATCGGGTTGGCGCGGTCGGCGGCCGCCTCGATCTCCGGGTGCGCGGCCGCCATCCGGCGGAACGCCGCGCTCTTGGCGCCCGGGCAGACCGCGTTGACGACGACGCCGGTGGGCGCCCACTCGCGGGCGGCCGTGCGGGTCAGCGTCCGCAGGGCCTCCTTGGCCGAGTTGTACTCCAGGGTCCCCATGTGGGCGTTGACGCCGTTCAGCGAGCACATGTTGACGACGCGCCCCCACCCGCGGGCCTTCATGTGCGGGAAGGCGGCCTGCATCGCCCACAGCGGGCCGTAGTAGCCCATCGCGAACCCGCGGGCGATCTGCTCGTCGGTCTTGGCCTCCACCCGGCTCACCGTCCCGGCGCCCCAGGCGTTGTTGACCAGCACGTCCACCGAGCCCCACGTCTCGACCGCCGCGTCCACCATCGCGCGGACCTGCGCCTTGTCGGTGACGTCCGTCCGGACGAACCGGGCGGCCGCCCCGATCTCCGCGGCGACCCGCTCGCCGGACTCCGGGTCGAGCTCCGCGACCAGCACGCGGGCCCCTTCCGCGGCGAAGCGGAGGGCGATGCCGCGCCCGATCCCGTCGCCCGCGCCGGTCACGACCGCGACCCGCCCGGCGAGCCGTCCGCCCGTCACTCGACCACCGTGATCGCGCCGTTCAGCGCGGCCTCCTGGATGGCCGAGCGGAGCGCCGGGCAGGTCGCGTGCGGGTCGTCCAGGCCCACGCACGCCTCCCTGGCCTCGGCGTTCCACTGGATGCTCGTCTGCTCCCAGCTCGACTTGCGCACCATCACCTCGGCGGCGCAGCGGCGGCAGCGGACCGGCAGCAGCGGCCCGTCCAGGAGGCGCTCGTCCTGGCGGGTCGTCACGCCGACGCCCCTTCGGACTCCCGGCGGGCCATGTTCGCGTCGACCTCCTTCTGCCAGGACTCCACCGGCCGGGTCGTGTCGATCTCGTACTCGAACCGGTCGGTCATCTCCGGCGTGACGTCGGCGACGTCCACGTAGAACTGCTCGTACCAGCGGCGCAGCTGGTAGACGGGCCCGTCCTCCTCGCACAGCAGCGGGTTGTCGATGCGGGTCTTGTTCCGCCAGATCTCGATGTCCTGCTCGAAGCCCGTCAGGATGAAGTCCGACAGCTTCTGCGCGGTCGCCTCCGCGGCATCGGCCGGCAGCGCGTCGCTGTGCTGGACGATGATGCCCGAGTGCAGCGAGAACGAGTTCTCGTCGATCGGGTAGTGGCAGTTGATCAGGACGGAGTGCAGGTCGTACCCCTCGTAGTGGTACGTCAGCTCGTCGATCATGAAGGAGGGGCCGTGGTAGGACGCCACGGAGGTGTTGCCGAGCATCTTCGGCCCGCCGCTCCCGCCCTCCCGGCGCGCGTCCTCCCGCGTCCGGCCCTTCATGATCTGCGTGGCCACCTGGCCCTCGAAGATGTTCTTGAAGTACGTCGGGAACGACTTGTGGATGTAGAAGAAGTGCGCCATGTCCACGACGTTGTCGATGACCTCGCGCGCGTTGGTGTGGACGACCGTCTCCGTCCAGCGCCAGTCGGTCCAGTCGTCGCGGGTGGCGCCCTCGATCACCGGGATCGTCACGTCCTCCGGCGGCTTCTTGCCCTCCGGGTCGTTCCAGACGAACAGCAGCCCGTCCTGCTCCATCGTCGGCCACGCGGCCGTCCGGGCCCGCAGCGGGACGCGGCGCGCGTAGGGGATCTGCTTGCAGCGGCCGTCGCCGCCCCAGCGCCAGTCGTGGAACGGGCACGCGATCGCGTTGCCCTTGACGGTGCCCTGGGACAGGTCGCCGCCCATGTGGCGGCAGTAGGCGTCCAGGACGTTCGTCGTGCCGTCCTCACCGGTGAAGACGACGAGCTTCTGCCCGAACGCGGTCACGGTGTGGGGCTTGCCGTCCCGGAACTTCTCGGCCAGCCCGAGGCAGTGCCATCCCCGGGCGAAACGGCGGGTGATCGCCTCCGCCTCGATGGCGCGGACGGCGTCCGACTCGGTTGCGGTCACGTGGATCATCCCTTCGGCGATGGACGGGTGATTCGAACGTTAGGTCGCAGGTCACCGTCCCGACCGCCGAGTCCCATTGGCCGGGACGCCCGGTCCCGCGCCGGCACGGGACCATGGTCTCCTGCAATGGCCGTACTAGGGAAGGAGCGGGGATGAGCAACGAGGTCCTGGACGCGGTGCGCGGACTGCTGCCCGGCATCGCCGAGCGGGCCCGGTCCGTGGACGAGAAGGGACGCATCCCCGCGGAGACGATCCGGGAGCTGACCGCCGCCGGGGTGTTCCGGATGCTCCAGCCCACCCGGTACGGCGGCGCCGAGGACGACCCCGTCGCCTTCTACGAGGTGATCCGCGCGGTCTCCGGCGCCTGCGGCTCGACCGGCTGGGTCGCCGCGGTCCTCGGCGTCCACTCCTGGCACCTCGGCCTGTTCGCCGACGAGGCGCAGCGCGAGGTGTGGGGCGCGGGCCCGGACACCCTCATCGCCTCCTCCTACGCCCCGATCGGCCGCCTCACCCCCGTCGACGGCGGCTACGAGGTGACGGGGCGCTGGTCGTTCTCGTCCGGCTGCGAGTTCGCCTCCTGGGCGCTGCTCGGCGCGCTCGTCGTCGGCGCCGAGGGCCGCCCGGTCGACTTCATGACCGTCCTCGTGCCCCGGCGCGACTACGAGATCGCCGAGGTCTGGGACTCGATGGGCCTGCGCGGCACCGCCAGCGACGACATCGTCGTGGAGAAGGCGTTCGTCCCGGCCCACCGCGCGATGCGCAACTTCGAGCAGGCCCAGCTCCGCAATCCCGGCCGCAAGGTCAACACGGGCCCGCTCTACCGCATGCCCTTCGGAACGATCTTCACCAGCACCGTCGCCGCCAGCGTGATCGGCATGGCGGCCGGCTGCCACGACCTCTACGTGACCCGCATGCGCGACCGGATCCGCCTCAGCCTCGGCGGCGGCCGCTTCGTCGAGGACCAGTTCGCCCAGGTCGCCGTCGCCCGTGCCGCCTCCGAGATCGACGCCGCGGTCCTGCAGACCGACCGCAACGTCCGCGAGATCCACGAGTACGCCGTCCGCAACGAGAAGATCCCGATGGAGCTGCGCCTGCGCGCCCGCCGCGACCAGGTGCGCGGCACCGAACGCGCCATCGAGGCCATCGACATCCTCTTCAAGACGGCCGGCGGCAACTCCCTGCACCGCGGCAACGTCATCGAACGCGCCTGGCGCGACGCCCACGCCGGCAGCGTCCACGTCGCCAACGACGTCGAGCACGCCCTGTCCATGTACGGCCGGGGCGAGTTCGGTCTCAAGGTGGAGGACAACCTCGTCTGACCACCGGACCGGCTCGTCCGGCTCGATGGGTGACACGTCGACGAAGGACACCGGACGGAGAGGTGGCGGCCGCCCCCCGAACTGGTCGGGGAGCGGCCGCTTTATGCGGGTGCCAGCCCACTACTCAGTGGGCTGACCTTGTTGGTTCAGCTCTGCACGACGGTTCCGCAGCTGTAGCAGACCCACATGGATCCGCCCTGGTCGCCCGGCTTCTGCATCTGGGCACCGCACTTGGGGCAGTTCATGGAAACCAACTCCCTTTGCTTTCCGCCGAGGTCCGAGACCTCGACGTGTTGTTTGGTGGCCGTCGGGAAGGCTTCCCTCCCAACGTTCGGCAGCAATTACTCCTGCCGACGGACAGGAACTGTACGCCATTTCGAGCGCTTGACAACTCAATGTGTTCTACGGCACATAAGTAGTTGATCATTAAATAATGATGGCGATCAGTGATCACTCGATCACATATTTGTCGTGGGCCGTAAATGCGCAGTCAGGGCCGGGGGGCGCCGCCGTCCGGTGCTACAGCCCCTGCACGCAGGGCGATGAGGGCGACACCGCGGGTGTCATGATCTGCGCCACAAGATCATCGTCCTGCCGCGAATCCGGCCCGTCGGTCGTCCGCGGGCCGGTACTCTGCCGCCAGGCGGCCAGTGGCGAATGGGGATTCGCCGTGTCGAAGGCCGCCGCACGGGGATGGCAGGGATGGTGGCGAAGTGGTTCGAATGTGAGTGCCGACTGAAGTAGTGCTTCCTGCGGCGCACGGAGCCCGGCCTTTACCGCGTACCTTCGCGTACGTCGGTTTCTTCGGAGTGCCCGACAAACGATCGGGCCCGGGGGCGGTCTCGGGGTGCGCGGTAAACAAAGGCGTGGCCTTCACGCCATTTCGGCATGCCTTTGTACGAGTGCTGGGGGCGGTCGCATAATGAATGGCGCATGCCCTGGCCGCGCCTGAACGCGGTCGGCGTCGGAGGCGGGGCCCCGTAAACGTCCGGCCCGGCTCTCGGTGAGAGCCGGGCCGTTCGCGGCGGCTCCGGGCAAGGAGCGCGTGATGGCGTGGGGTCAGGAATCGGCGCGCGCCATGTGGTGGTGGCAAAGGCGCTTGAGTGCGTGCTCGAAGGCGCGGGCGTGGGCGGCCTCGTCGCCGGCGATCTCGGTGAAGAGGCGCGCGGCCTTGTAGGCGTGCTCGGCCCGGGCGGTGCGGGCGAAGCTCGGGTACATCTGCGTGGCCTCGTAGGTCTCACCGGCGATGCTCTTGCGCAGGTTCTCCTTGGTGCGGTGGACGAAGCCGGCGAGGTCGGCCTCTCCGGCGAAGTGCTCGGTCAGCTCGACCGCGGCGGTGCGCTCGAACAGCCGGGCCAGCTTCGGGCTGCGGGCCTTGGCGTGCTCGCCGTAGAGCGTGTACTTGGCGTTCGCGAACGCCTCGCCGTGCATCGCGGTCTCCAGGTTGCGGAGCGTCCTCGCCGAGTGCACCTTGGGCTTGCCCGCGACGACCTTGACGGGGTCGGGGGTGGGCCCCTCGGGGATCTCTCCGCGGTGGTGCTCGATGGCGTACAGCGCCTTCGCGAAGTAGCGGGCGTGCGTCAGCTCGTCCGCCGCGATCTCGGTGAAGAGGCGGGCGGCGTTGTCGTCCTTGTCCTCCCGCGCCTCCCTGGCGAACCGCGGGTACATCCGCGTGCCCTCCTCGATCTCGCCCTTGATGCTCTCGCGCAGGTTGGACGCGTCGTCGCGGACGAAGTGGATGAGCTGCGCCTCCTTGGTGAAGTGGTCGTGGAGCTCGGTGTCCGCGGTCTTCATGAACAGGGCGCGCACCTTGGGCAGATGCTCGTACCCGGCCTGCTCGCCGTAGAAGTGGTAGCTCGCGTGCGCCAAGGCCTCACCGTGCATCGCGGTGAGGGTGTTCTCGTAGGTCTTGTGGTGCACTACCGCCGGGGTGGCGGCCTGGGCGGGGAGCGCGGTCCCGACCACCATCGCCGCTCCGGCGAGGGCGGCGCAGGTCCGGGTGAGCCCTGACGTGGTCATTTCTTCCCTTTCGGATGCTCGGTCGCTTTATGTAGCTGATCAGTTACTACATGTAGCGATCGTGGGTCGTCGGCACCACCCGAAAGGGGCACGGAAAGGGTCAAATCGATACCACGGGTGTGGTCCCGTCCACCCGCGGACGGGACCACACGGGCCGGGTCAGCAGCTCGCGGCCGGGGTCTCGCCTCGGCGGACGGCCTGGGCGAACGCCAGCGCCGTCTCGAAGGACGCGCCGATGCCGCCCCGGTGGTCGGCGCCCTCGAACGTCCGGTACGCGATGGTTCCGTAGCGCTTGCACAGGTCGTTGACGATGTTCTGCGTCGCGGCGGGGGAGACCTCGCGGTCGGCGGTGCCCTGGGCGACCAGCGTCGGGACCTGCAGGGTCAGCCCGAGCGCCTCCTGCGAGTCGTAGTAGGCCTCGAACCGCGTCAGGTCGGCGTCCGGGCGGAACACCTTGTCCAGTGGCAGGTCCTTGCTGAGCTGCTTGAGCTGGAGAAGGCACGCGTTCGTCCGGCCCGCCCTGGCGACGGCGGCGGCGTCGTCGGTCAGCAGGTCCTCCGGGACGAACGCCGGGTCGGCCGCCTGCGCGCCGTTGAGCAGCACGAACAGGAATGGCAGCGCCACCTCGGCGCCCGGGTACCGTGCCTTCACGTACTGCGCGGTCTGGCTCATGTTCGAGCCGGGCGCGATCGCCACGGCGCCCCTGAGGCGGATGTCGCGGGGCTTCTGCTTCGCCGCCGCCGTGTAGAGCGTCGCCTGGCCGCCCTGGCTGTGGCCGGCGACGAACCAGTCGCGCCCGATGCGGGGGTCCGTCCTGCGGGCGGCCCGGACGATGTCGGTGACGGTGTTGGCCTCGCTGGCCCCGTTCATGTACGGGTGCCCGCCGGGCGTGCCGAGTCCCTCGTAGTCGGTCTGGACGACCGCGAAGCCGTTCGCGACCCACTTGTCCAGGTACGCCTCGGTGAGCGACAGGTAGTCGCGCACCGGGCCGCCCGGGGCGTCCGCGGACGGAGCGCAGGCGTCGGCGGTCCCGGTGGTGCCGTGCGCCCAGCTCAGCACCGGCCAGCCGCCGGGCGGCGGGGTGCCCTTCGGGACGGCGACGGTGCCCGTGACCGTGATCCGCTTCCCGCCCACGCCCTCGGAGGCGTAGGTGACGAACCGGTTCTTCGCCGCGCTCGGCAGCGCCGCCAGGTTCGTCAGCGGCCGGCTTTCGAGCAGCTTCCCGCGCTGCGCCGGGGCGGCCTGCGCGGGGGCCGCGCCGATCCCGGCCAGCACGGCGCATGCGGCCGCCGCGACGGCGACCCTTCCCGTCGATCTCACGTGTGGTTCCTCCTGATGTCCTGGACGGCGCGGTAGGCGAAGGCCATGGCCGACCCGATCGGCACGCCGGGCCCCGGGTAGACGGGGCCCGTGAACGAGGCGCTGGTGTTGCCGGCGGCGTAGAGCCCGGGGACGGGACGGCCCGAGCCGTCCAGGACGCGGGCGTCGGCGTCGGTGCGCAGCCCGCCCTTCGTCCCGAGGTCGCTCAGGACGACCCGCGCGGCGAGGTAGGGCGGCCGGTCGACGGGCACGACGCACGGCCCGCCGCCGGAGAAGTACAGGTCGTAGGGGTCCTCGCCGCGGTGGAAGTCCTCGTCCGCGCCCTTGGCGGCGAAGCCGTTGAACCGCTCGACCGTGGCGGCCAGCGCATCCGCGGGGAGCCCGATCATCCCGGCCAGCTCCGGCAGGGTGCCCGCCTGGACCCAGGCGCCCGAGGCGAGCTGCTCGTCCGCCCGCAGCGGCGGGACGGAGATCGCGGGCAGGCCGCCCGCCCGCGCGTCCCAGATCAGATGGAACGGTCCCTCCGCGGCGGCCATCCGGCGTCCCATCCGGTCGTAGGGGAGGGACTCGTTGGCGAACCGGCGGCCCGAGCCGTCCACGATCAGCCCGCCGCGGAACCCGAGGGTGAACGCGGGCCGTCCGTCGGGGGCGAGCAGGCCGGGGCAGAACCACGCCTGGTCCAGCAGTCCGGTGGACGTGCCGATCCGGACGGCGGCCTCGATCGCGTCGCCGGTGTTCGCGCCGCCGGGGGCCATCGTCAGGCCGGCGCCGCCCGGCACGCCGCGCTCGGCCCGCAGCGCGGCGGACGACTCGAAACCGCCCGCCGCCAGCAGGACGCCGCGCCGGGCCCGCAGCCGCACCGGGCCGTCCGCGGTCATCGCCGCGACCCCGGTCACCCGGCCGTCCTCGACGACCAGGTCGGTCAGCGCGGTCCGCGTGCGGATCTCCCCGGACCCGGTCGCGGTGACCGCCAGCAGCAGCCGGCCGATCAGCGCCCGCCCCTGCGCCAGCGGCTTGGACGCCGAGTGCCCCCGGCCCGCCCGGTCCCGGTCGACCGGCGGGCGGACGAGCGCGGCGAGCTCCCCGAGCCGCTCGGCCGGAAGTTCGACCGGGACGAACGACCGCCCCATGTCCAGGCGCCCGGGCGCGTCGAAGTAGTCGGGGAACGCCTGGAAACGGAATTCGATCGCCGGGTCCCTCTCCAGGAACTCCACCAGCTCAGGGGCTGTCTCCAGGAACGCCTCGCGGCGCTCGGCCTCGGTGTCGCCGAGCAGCGCCCGCAGGTAGGTCCGCGCTCCCTCGGTCGAGTCGCCGAGCCCGGCGCGCTCCTGGACCCGCGTCCCCGGCAGCCAGATCGCCGCACCGGAGTACGCGGACGTCCCGCCGAGCAGGCCCGTCTTCTCCAGGACGGCGGTCCGCAGGCCGCCCGAGGCGGCGGCGAGCGCGCCCGCCATCGCCCCGGCCCCGGAGCCGGCGACCACCACGTCGTACTCGTCGTCCCAGCCGGCTCGTCCCATGTGGCATGCCCTCCGACCTCGGGTTCTCAGCGCGGGCACACCGTAGGGCGCGGTCCGGGCGGGGAGGGGCGGCCCGTCCCACTGACCGGTACGGACGTTCGCGGGGACGGTCCGGAGCCCGGATATTGTTCCCTGGCAGGACGGGAAGGATCGCAGGACGGAAAGGACCGGGGGAGGACCGTGGCGAGGATCGCAGCGGGCAGGCTGTCCGCCGAGCCGAGCTCGCCGGAGCAGCACGACCGGCGCGAGCGCATCCTGCGCGCCGCGTCGCGCATCGGCGCCGAGAAGTCCCTCGAACGCGTCCAGATGCACGAGGTCGCGAAGGCCGCCGGGGTCGCGATCGGCACCCTGTACCGGTACTTCCCGTCCAAGGTCCACCTGTTCACCGCGGTCATGGCCAAGCAGGTCGACCGGCTCCGCGACCAGGTCACCGAGCCCGCGCCCGGCACGAGCCCCGAGGACGCGGTCGCCGACCTGCTGGTGCAGGCCAGCCGGCACCTCATGGCGCAGCCGGTCCTGTCGACGTCGATGCTGCACGCGTCCAACACCGCCCACGTCGCGACCGTCGCCGACACCGTCCACATCGACAGCACGTTCCGGGAGATCCTGCTGCGGGCGGTGGGGATCGAGGTGCCGACCGCGCAGGACGTCACCCTCGTCCGGCTGCTGATGCAGTGCTGGTACGGCGTCCTCCAGTCGAGCCTGAACGGCCGCGCGTCGATGGCCGACGTCGAGAGCGACATCCGCCTCGCCTGCCGGCTGCTGCTCGCGCCCCGCTCGAACGCTCCGGGAAGCGGCGCCGCGCGCCCCGCGCCGAACGCCTCCCAGTGATCGGGACGGCCCCGGCGGACGTCCCGCGGCCGGGCTAGCGTGCCGCCATGAATCGCTTTGACGGCGTGAAAGTGCTGCTCACCGGGGCGGCGTCGGGCATCGGACGGGCCACCGCGATCCGCCTGGCCGCCGAGGGCGCCGCGGTGTACGCCGTGGACCTCTCGGAGGAGGGCCTCGCCGGGACGGCGGCCGCGGCGGGCGGTCCCGGCACCGTCGCCACCCGGGTGGCGGACGTCACCGACGAGGCCGCCGTGATCGCGACCGTGGCGGACGCGGCGGCGGCGCTCGGCGGCATCGACGTGCTCGTCAACGTCGCGGGCGTCCACAAGACCACCCCGATCGAGACCCTCACGGTGGACGACCTCCACCGGATGTTCTCCGTCAACCTCGTCGGCACCGCCCTGTTCTGCCGCGAGGCGCTCAGGCACCTCCCCGACCGCACCGGCGTGATCGTCAACACCGCCTCGCTGTCGGCGACGCAGGGCAACCCGTTCATGACGGCGTACTCGGCGTCCAAGGGCGCCGTGCTGGCGTTCTCGCTGAGCCTCGCCGCCGAGCTGGCCGCCCGCCGCATCCGCGTCGTGCCGATCTCCCCGGGGGCCGTCGACACCCCGCTGACCCGGGCGCCGGGCATGTTCCCGGACGGCCTGGACCTCACCTACTTCTCCAAGATCCGCTCCTACTACGGCGCGGCCGAGCCCGAGCACATCGCGGCCGCGATCGCGTTCGCCGCCTCGTCCGACGCCGCCTACTTCACCGGCGCCGACCTCCGCGTGGACGGCGGCGCCCACACCTGAGAGGGACCACCATGGCACGCACCATCGCCGTCAGCGGGACGGCGTCCGGCATCGGGAAGACGCTCGCCGGGCTGCTGCGCGAGCAGGGGGACACGGTCGTCGGGGTCGACCTGCGCGACGCCGACGTGTGCGCCGACCTCGGCGGCGCCGAGGGACGGTCGCGGGCGGTCGCCGAGGTGCTGGACCTGTGCGGCGGCACCCTGGACGCCGTCGTCGCCTGCGCCGGCGTCTCCGACTTCACCGAGCTGCCCGTCAAGGTCAACTACTTCGGCGTCGTCGCGCTGATGGAGGGCCTGCGCCCCGCGCTGGCCAGGGCGGAGGCCCCGCGCGCGGCCGTCGTCGGGTCGATCGCCGGCACGCACCCGGTGGACGAGGAGACCGTGCGGGCCTGCCTGGCCGGGGACGAGCCCGCCGCGCTGGAGGCGGCGGCGAAGGTCGTCGCGGCCGGCGCGGGCAACCGGACGTACCCGTCGTCGAAGGCGGCGCTGGCGCGGTGGATGCGCCGCGCGAGCGTCACCCCCGAGTGGGCCGGCGAGGGAATCCCCCTCAACGCGATCGCGCCGGGCGTGGTCAGGACGCCGATGAGCGCGCCGCTGTTCGAGGACGAGGCGATGCTCAAGGTGATGAACGAGGCCGTCCCCATGCCGCTGAACGGCTACGCCGGTCCCGAGGTGATCGCCGAGGCCCTGCGCTGGCTGGTGTCGCCCGCCAACACCCACATGACCGGCCAGGTCATCTACGTGGACGGCGGCGCCGAGGCGACCCTGCGCGGCCCGGACGTCTTCTGAACGGCCGCCGGCCCGCCCCGCGCGTCGCGCGGGGCGGGCCGGCGTCGCGCCTCAGTGCCTGCTGGTGCCGGTGTCGTCGAGCGCGGCGACGCTGTAGGCGGCGTAGGTCCGGTGCGGCTCGCGCCCCTCGAAGTACGGGGTGATCTGCTCGCCGAGCTCCTCGACGGAGAAGACGCCGTCCGCGGCGGTGAACTTGTGCTCCACGGTCGGCGCGGCCATCAGCGCGACCATGTCGCCGTACACCACGAACACCTGCCCGCTGATCTTCTCCGCCGCCGGGGACGCGAGGTAGCCGACGAACGTCCCGACCCGCTCGGGCGCCATGGAGTCCAGCCCGCCGGGGGAGGTGCCCTCGGCGAACGTCGCCTCGGTCATCGCCGTCCGGGCGCGAGGGCAGATCGCGTTGGCGCGCACCCCGTACCGGCCGAGGCCCGCCGCCGTCGACAGCGTCAGCGCGACGATGCCGGCCTTCGCCGCCGAGTAGTTCGGCTGGCCCGCCGACCCGAACAGGAACGCCTCCGACGCGGTGTTGACCACCCGCCCGTAGACCGGGCCGCCCGCGGCCTTGCTGGCGGCCCGCCAGTGCACGGCGGCGGCCCGCGACACCGCCGCGTGCCCCTTCAGGTGGACGCGGACGACGTCGTCCCAGTCCGACTCCGACAGGTTGAACAGCATCTTGTCGCGCAGCACGCCCGCGTTGTTGACCAGGACGTCCAGCGAGCCGAACGTGTCGACGGCGGCCGACACCAGCGTGTCGCCCATCGACCAGTCGCCGACGTCCCCCGTCACCGCGACGGCCTGGCCGCCCGCCTGCTCGATCTCGGCGACGACCTCCTCGGCGGCCGGTCCCATGTCGTTGACGACGACGTTGGCGCCCCGCGCGGCCAGGGCGAGGGCCTCGCAGCGGCCCAGCCCCGCGCCCGCGCCGGTGACGACGGCGGTGCGGCCCGCCAGGGAGAGGTCGGCGTTCATCTGAGCCTCCGGGTCGGTGTGGGGAACGTCCGCCGGGAGGCTAGTACGTATTCCAGTTCCGCCACCGGAGACGTCCCGCTGAGCGGGCCCGCGGCGGCCGTTCGACCGGCGCGGACCGCTGAGTGGGACAGCCGTTGCCCGCGAATGAGAATGAATTCTAGTCTCGCGCCATGACGCTGAACCTGGCGACCCTCTTCGAGGCGGTGGCCGCGGCCGTGCCCGGCCGTCCCGCCCTCGTCTGCGGCGACCGCAGGGCGACCTTCGCCGAACTGGACCGGCGGGCGGACGCGGTGGCGCACCGGCTGCGCGCGGCGGGCGTCGCCCCCGGAGAGCACGTCGGCGTCCACATGCCGAACAGCGCCGAGTACGTCGAGACGCTGCTCGGCTGCCTGAAGGCCCGCGCCGTCCCGGTCAACGTCAACTACCGGTACACCGACCGCGAACTGCGGCACATCTACACCGACGCCGAGCTGGCGGGCCTGGTCGTGGACGCGGAGTTCGCCCCCGCCGCCGCCCGGGTGGCCGGCGACTGCCCCGCGCTCCGCCACGTGGCGGTGTCCGCCACGGCCGAGGACCTGCGCACCCACTGCCGCGCGCACCTGGCGGGCTACAAGATCCCGGCCGTCGTCGCCTTCACCCCCGTCGTCCGCTCCCCGAGCGGCAAGGCCGACTACCGCTGGGCCAGACGCGTCCTCACCGGCGAGCCCACGGCCTGACCTGCCGCCCGATGAACGCCGCCGCGTGTTCGGGGCGGCGTACCGATCCGCTTGTTCGTAGTGAAGGAGTGTCCGTCATGCCCGAGGCCGTCATCGTCGATGCCGTCCGAACCCCGGTCGGCAAGCGGTACGGGGCCCTGTCGGGGCTCCACCCGGCGCAGTTGCTCGGGGCGGTGCAGCGCGGGCTGCTCGAACGCGCCGGCGTCGACGCCGCGACCGTGGGGCAGGTCGTCGGCGGCTGCGTGACGCAGGCGGGCGAGCAGTCCAACAACGTCACCCGCAACGCCTGGCTGTACGCGGGCCTGCCGTACCAGACGGCATGCACGACGATCGACTGCGCGTGCGGGTCGTCCCAGCAGGCCGTGCACCTCGTGGCGGGGCTGATCGCGTCCGGGGCGGTGCACACCGGGATCGGCTGCGGCGTCGAGGCGATGAGCCGGGTCTTCCTCGGCCAGGCGCTCACGCCGGAGACCGGCAGCCCGGCGCCGGACGGCTGGGAGCTGGACATGCCCGACCAGTTCACCGCGGCCGAGCGCATCGCGAAGAAGCGCGGCATCACCCGGGAGGACGCGGACGCGTTCGGGCTGGCGTCGCAGGTCAAGGCGAACGCGGCGTGGGCGCGGGACCGCTTCGCGGGCCAGATCCTGGAGATCGAGGCGCCGGTCATGACCAGGGAGGGCCCCACGGGGGAGACCGCCGTCGTGACCCGCGACCAGGGTCTGCGCGACACGACCGCCGAGGCGCTCGCCGGGCTGAAGCCGGTCCTCCCGGACGGCGTCCACACCGCGGGCAACTCGTCGCAGATCAGCGACGGCGCCGCCGCGGTGCTGCTGATGGCGGCGGACCGGGCCGCCGAGCTGGGGCTGCGCCCCCGCGCCCGGATCGTCGCGTCCGGGATGGTGGGCTCCGACCCGTACTACCACCTGGACGGGCCGATCGAGGCGACGCGGCACGTGCTGGACCGGGCCCGGATGACGCTGTCCGACATCGACCTCGTGGAGATCAACGAGGCGTTCGCGTCGGTCGTGCTGTCGTGGGCCTCTGTGCACGGCGCGGACATGGACCGCGTCAACGTCAACGGCGGCGCCATCGCCCTCGGCCACGCGGTCGGCTCCACCGGCGCCCGCCTCATCACCCAGGCCGTGAACGAGCTGGAGCGGTCCGACAGGTCGACCGCCCTCGTCACGATGTGCGCGGGCGGCGCGCACTCCACGGCCACCATCATCGAACGGATCTGAGGAGCACATGACCATCGGGCTGACCGAGGAGCACCGCGACCTCCGCGACGCCGTGCGCGCGTTCACCTCCCGGCAGGTGACCCCCGCGGCCGTCCGCGCCGCCGTGGACGCCGAGCGGGAGAAGGCTCCCGCGTTCTGGGACGACCTCTCCGCGCAGGGCCTGCTCGGCCTGCACCTCCCCGAGGACGCGGGCGGCGCGGGCTACGGGATGGTCGAACTGGCCGTCGTCCTGGAGGAGCTCGGACGGGCCGTCACCCCCGGCCCCTTCCTACCGACGGTGCTCGCGAGCGCCGTGCTGCACCGCGCGGGACATGCCGAGCACCTGCCGTCCCTCGCCGACGGGAGCGCGGTCGGCGCCGTGGGGCTCGACGCGGGAAGCCTGGCGATCTCCCGCTCGGGCGGCGAGACCACGGTGACCGGCACGTCAGGGCCCGTCCTGGGCGCCCCCCTGGCTGATCTTCTCGTCCTCCCGGCGAAGGACGGCGACGTGACGGCCTGGATCCTGCTGCCCCGGGACGCCGTGAGGGTGGACGAGCTGCCCAGCCACGACCTGACCCGGCGGCTGGGCAGGGTCGGACCGGAGAACCGGACCGTCCCCGAGGGGTCGGTCCTGGAGATCGGCTCGCAGGCCGTGCGGGATCTCGCGGCGGCGCTGTTCGCCGCCGAGGCGTCCGGCCTGGCGGACCGCGCGACGACCACCGCCGCCGAGTACGCCAAGGTCCGCGAGCAGTTCGGCCGTCCCATCGGGCAGTTCCAGGGGGTCAAGCACCGCTGCGCGCGGATGCTCGCGCACGCCGAACAGGCCCGCGCCTGCGCCTGGGACGCCGCCCGCGCCCACGACGAGGGGCGCGGGCGGGAGGCGTCGCTGGCGGCGGCGGTCGCCGGGGCCACCAGCGTCCAGGCCGCGTTCCAGACGGCGAAGGACTGCGTGCAGACCCTCGGCGGCATCGGCTTCACCTGGGAGCACGACGCGAGCCTCTACCTGCGCCGCGCCCAGACCCTCCGCGTCCTGCTCGGCTCCGCCGCGTCTTGGCGCCGCCGCGTCGCCCGCCTCACCCTCGACGGCGTCCGCCGCGAACTCCGCGTCGAGCTTCCCCCGGAGGCCGAGCGGATCCGCGCCGAGGTCCGCGCCGAGCTGGAGCCCGCGAAGGCCCTGGACGGCAAGGAGCGCCTCGCCTACCTCGCCGCCCGCGGCTACACCTCGCCCCACCTGCCCCGGCCCTGGGGCAAGGGCGCCGACGCCGTGTCCCAGCTCGTCATCGCCGAGGAGATGCGCGCCGCCGGCCTGCGCGCCCACGACATGATCATCGGCAACTGGGTGGTGCCGACGCTGATCGCGCACGGTTCGGCCGCCCAGCACGAGCGCTTCCTGCCGGCCTCGCTGCACGGCGACATCCGCTGGTGCCAGCTGTTCTCCGAGCCCGGGGCCGGCTCCGACCTCGCCGCCCTCGGCACCCGCGCGGAGAAGGTCGAGGGCGGCTGGAAGATCACCGGGCAGAAGGTGTGGACGTCCATGGCCCGCGAGGCCGACTGGGGCATCCTGCTCGCGCGCACCGACCCGTCCGTCCCGAAGCACAAGGGCCTGTCGTACTTCCTGCTCGACATGAGGTCGCCCGGCATCGACATCCGGCCGCTGCGCGAGCTGACCGGCGACACCCTGTTCAACGAGGTGTTCCTGGACGGCGTCTTCATCCCCGACGACCTCCTCGTCGCCGCGCCGGGCGACGGCTGGAAGCTCGCCCGCACGACCCTCGCCAACGAACGCGTCTCGCTCTCGAACGACTCGTCCCTCGGCAGCGGAGGCGAGGCCCTCCTCAAACTGGCGACGGACGCGGACGACGAGCGCCTGACCACGCTCGGCGGCATCCTCTGCGACGCGCAGTCGAGCAGCCTGTTCGGCCTGCGTACGACGCTGCGCTCGCTCGCGGGCGGCCAGCCCGGCGCCGAGTCGAGCATCGGCAAGCTGATCGGCGTCGAGCACATCCAGCAGGTGTGGGAGACGGCCGTGGAGTGGATCGGCCCCGAAGCCCTCTCCGGTGAGGGAGAGGGCGGGATGGGTGACCCGACCTGGATGTTCCTGAACTCCCGCAACATGTCGATCGCCGGTGGCACCACCGACGTCCAGCTGAACATCATCGGCGAGCGCCTGCTCGGCCTTCCGCGCGACCCGCAGGCGGCGTCGTGACCCTCGACCTCCAGGCCGAGCACCAGGCGACCGGCGTGGACGCGGCGGCCGCTGCGGCCCGCCGCGTCGTCGACGCGCTGGTCCGCTCCGGCGACCTCTCGGGCGCCGACATGTCCGACGTGGCCGACCGCCTGAACGCCGTGGCCGACGACCTGGAGGCGGCGGCCCCGCCGCTGCGCGACCGCCTGGTCGACATGTGGCGCGGCGACGGCAACACCCGCCACGACCCGGTCACCGGCCCCGAGAACCCGATCGCCCCGCCGCTCGCATACACCGCCGCGGACTCCCGCACCATCGAGGCCGCCACGACCTTGGGCCTGCCCTACCAGGGCCCGCCGGCCAGCGTCCACGGCGGGATCTCCGCCCTCCTCCTCGACCACACCCTCGGCGTGGCGAACGGATGGGCGGGCAAGTCGGGCATGACGGCGGAACTCACCCTCCGCTACCACCGCCTGACCCCCCTCTTCGAGCCCCTGACGATCAGCGCCCGCCAGGTCTCCGTGGACGGCCGCAAGATCCGCACGGTGGGAGCGATCCAGGCCGGGGGCGAGGACTGCGTGACCGCCGAGGGCCTCTTCATCGCCAAGTACCCGCCCCGCCCCCGCTGACCGTCACCCCGTCTGAGCGAGCCGCATGGAGACGTAGTCGGTGAACCCCGCACGCCGGGCGAACCTGACGGGGCGCCGCCGGTACTCGGTGAACCCGAGCTTGGCGTAGAGGCCGAGCGCCGGGGCGTTGGTGTCCTTGATGTCGCGGAGCACGAACTCGTCGTACTCGGGAAGGGCGAGGGCCTCGGGTGACGACGTCCGGCGCGTTCTGGACGGAGCCCAGGTCGTGTTCGTCGCCGGCGGGTACCCCATTTTCCTGCTTGAGCATGTTCGTCGTAGCGGGTTCGATCGCCTTGCTGCGCCCGCCGTCGCCGACGGGGCCTTGGCCTACGTGGGGATCTCGGCCGGGGCGGCTCTCGCCGGGCCGGATCTGCGGCCGCTGCAAAGTTCCGACGATCCCGGGACCGTGGTTTCCACCGCCGGGCTCGGCCTGGTCCCGTTCGTCGTGCTGCCGCACCGGAACCGGGGGCGGGCCGCGCGGCACGACCGGCTGGCCGGCGACCCCGCCCGGACGTGGCCGTGATCTCGATCAACGACGACCAGGCCGTCAGCGTCGTCGGCGACATCTTCGAGGTTCTGGATTCTCGGTAGGGAGCGCAGGGAGGCGCGTTCGGCTGACGGCTTCCTGCTGCGGCGGTGCTGTTGCCATGGACGGTGGTGGGTGACACCCGCGCACGAGGCGCGTGTGTCACGCAACCGAAACGTCTACACCACTCAAGGAGCACGACATGCGTCGTCTTCTCAGCCAGCGCCTTCTGACCATGCCGTCCGACCGCCGTCCCATGATCGTGGGCGGTTCGGCTCCGGTGACCGTCGTCGCCGAGGACCGTCAGGACATCCAGGTCGTCCTGGAGGGCGTCAACCTCAAGAGGATCGCCGAGCGGGCCATCCTGGAGCCCGTCGACGACAGGCACGTGATCATCAGGTGTGAGCGCCTGTGGAAGAGGGGCGGGTACCTCACGGCGGTCATCGTGCGTGTCCCGCGCGGCTCCGACTACGTCCGCGTAGACACGTGGGGCCGTATCACCGTGACCGGCCCGCTCCGGGTCGCACACCTGCACTCCGCCAAGCGCATCGAGGTCGAGGAGATTCCCTTGGACTCCTCGTTCCAGGTGAGGACCACGCGCCGCTTCGGCCAGCCCATCACGGTCGGGAGGACCAGCGGTGACCTCACGGCGTGGACCAAGGGAGGATCCGTGCAGATCATGGCGGACCACCCCCAGAGCCTCCGCATCAGCACCATCGGAGGCGACATCGATCTCCGCGGCCTCTGGGACGACGAAGCCCTGAAGATCTTCGGCGACAGGGGGCGCGTGACCTATCGGAGGGGCATCTGACCCTTCACGGGTAACGGCCACTGGCCGTCACCTGCCACAAAGGCTTCGGCGCCAGCCGAAGCCCCCCAGAAGGGCCCGGCGCTAGCCGGGCCCTTCTGTTCGCCCATCGTTGGTTCGCGACCGGACGCCCGACAGGTACCTCGGACGGGTCACTGCACTAGCGGCCGGTGCCCAGGGCGGTGTGGGGGTTGCAGCCCCGCGTGGCCTCGGTTCGGGACGGGGCCCATGCCTTCGTCTTGCCTGGGCTGACCCTGGCGAGGACGCAGCGCCCCTTACCCGTCGTCGTGGCGCCGGAGACCAGAGCCACGCCCACGGCGAAGTCGGACTGGGGCTCGGTTTCGATTCTGATCGCGGGGTGCAGGCCGAGTTTCGCCAGCGCGGCGCGGACGTCCCTCTCCTCCACGCCGCGTCCCGAGGGAAGCGCGTTCACCTTGGGCAGGGCTCGCTCGATCCGCGTGACGGAGATCGGCGGTGTCTCGGGCCATGGGGCGAACGTCGGGGGAGCGCCGTCCGGGCAGGGGGCGGGCGGCGGGGCGGTGTTCCACTCGCCGGGCCCGCCGTCGAAGGTCAGCTCGAAGCAGCGGTCCACGGTGATCTGTCCGGGGCCCCGGAACAGGCCCTCGCTTCGTTGTGCCCTGCCGGAGACCCGCATGATCACACGGACGCCGCCGGGGTCACCGGTTCGGGCACCCGTCACCTTCAGGACCCTGACGCCCTTGAGGTCCGCGATGTGATGGCCGATGTCGTCCGCCTCGACCAGCCGGGTGCCGTACATGGCGTTGCCGACCGTCCGGGCGCTGGCCCGCGCGTCACCCGCGGCGTTCCGCTCGGCTGCGGCGTCCGCGCAGCCGGCGGCGGTGAGGGCGGTGACGGCGAGGGCCGCGATCATGGTGGGTCGCACGGGTCGACCCAACCACACGAGCACTGATCCGTGTCCTTCCCCCCTTTCGGCCTTGACCCTCACATGGATGTGACGCTTTAGCGTGCGAGGTGTTGCCGACCGATGGTTTCGAGGAGGCGGAGAGTGTCCGGAGCGGTGGTCATCGGAGCAGGTCCGGGGATCGGGCAGGCGGTCGCGCGCAGATTCGCCAGGGAGGGATATCTGATCGCCCTCGTGGCTCGCGGAGACGAGACGCTGCGGGCCGCGGCTCGCGCCGTCGAGCCCAGCGGGGTGCCGGTCGTCACCCTCGCGGCCGACTGCGCCGACGAGGACGCCCTGCGGGCCGCCCTCGACCGGGCCGTCGCAGCACACGGCCTGCCCGACGTCGTGGTCTACAACGCCGCGATCGTCCAGGCCGATGCGCCGGGGGAGCTGTCGGCGCGCGCACACCTGGAGGCCTGGGCGGTCAACGTCGTCGGCGCGCACACCGCCGCCGCCCATCTGGCTCCGGAGATGGCGCGCCGCGGAAGCGGATCGATCCTCATCACCGGAGGCATGCCCGAGCCGAAATGGCAGTACACCAGCCTCTCCCTCGGCAAGGCAGGGGTCCGGACCCTGGTCCGGGTCCTCGACCAGCGGTACGGGGACGCCGGAGTGCACGCCGCCAGCGTCACCGTCGACGGAGCCGTCGCGCCGGGCACCGACTTCGATCCCGACGACATCGCCGAGCACTACTGGCGCCTGCACGGCCAGCCGCGGCACCAGTGGGAGCACGAGGTCCTGCACACCGTGCGGTCGGCGCCGGGCGTCCTCCCGGGGCTGCTGGACGCCTGGCGGCGCGCCTTCGACCGGCGCCGGCCCGCCGACCTGGCCTCGCTCTTCAGCCCGGACGCGCTCTTCCAGGGCATCACCCCCTCCCTGCGCCGGGGCAGGGAGGAGATCCTCGGCTACTACGCCGACGTCCCCGAAGGCACGACGGCCCGGGTCGACGTGCTCGGCGAGACCCGCCTCGGCGAACGCCTGGTGAGCGGGTTCGCCGAAGTGACCTTCACCGCCCCCACCGGTGAGGACCGCTCCGTGCGGCTGTCCGTCGTCGCCGAGCAGCACGACGACGCATGGCTCATCCGCCAGTATCACGCCGCCGGCTGACGACCGGCCTCAGTCAGGCCAGCCGTCGGGGTTGCGGCAGGACTCGCGGGAGATGCCCGAGCCGGTGTCCGGGAAGTCCCCGAAGCGTTCGTTGTGCCGGTGGGCGAAGAAGTAGCACATCGACTCGCATTCGGCGTCCGGGACGGCGACGCGGGGGTCCGCGGCGACGGCCGTGTAGAAGTCGCGGCCCATGGCCACGACGAAGCCGCGCGCGTAGAGGAAGCCGTCGTCGGAGCCGTCCGTCACCTCGTGGACGTCGGCCCGGTCGATGTCGTAGAGGAGTCGCTCGCACGCCCGGTCGAGGTCGGTCAGCTCGCTCGCGGACAGGTCGCGGGCGGCTTCGGCGAGGTTGCCGAGGAACGCGTCCAGGGCCTTGTCGACCACGGAGATCTCGGTCATCTCCCAGACGTCCGCGGACAGGTCGCGGGTGGTGAGGGCCCGTCGTGCGGCGGCGACCTCGGCGCCCAGGGGCGCCCACGCGGCCTCGATCACGTCCCAGAAACGCTCGTCGGTCATGGCCGAAGCCAACCAGGAGCCGCCGACAGTTCACCGCCGCCGGCAGTTCAGGTAGTCCGCATCTATGTAGACCGAATCTATGTAGATGTGGGCTACCCGATTGGCGGAGTTCCCCAATCCCGACACGGCGCGGCGCGTGCTGAGCCATCGGCTCCGGCGACCGGACGCACGCCAACATCGCCGCGGCGACCGGTGGGCGCGGCGAGGCGCTGCCGTTCGGGACTCTGTCGCCCCTCCTTGCGGGCCCTGGAGCTGTCGGATCTGCCCTGGCCGGACCTCGGCGCCGTCGGCGGCTGGTGGAACCGCCGCTTCGACCCGGAGGTCGACCTCGTCGGCGCCGACCGCGGCCCCGTGGCGAACCGGATCCACTTCGCCGGCTCGATCAAATGGCTGAACGGCCCGTTCGACGACCGCGACCTGGCGGACCTCCGGCGAGCCGCGAACGAGGTCCCCGGCCTGGACCCGGCGGTCGCGGGGCTCGTCGTGGTGTCGCTCTCCGGCGCGGACATCACCGGAGACGTCGCCCTGAGCTGGGGTCCCGACGATGTGGTCGGCGCCTGGCGCCAGTAGACGAGCGCCGATGTCACGTTTTCGACGCCGGGCCAGTCGTGACGGGTGAAGACATAAGGGATTCACTTGGAGGAGTCATGGCAGCGGCCATCCTGGTCACCGGTGGGACGGGCACGCTTGGGCGGCAGGTCGTCCCGCGGCTGCGGGAAGCCGGGCGGGACGTGCGGGTGCTCAGCCGCAGCGAGCGGAAGCCCGCCGGCGGCGTCGAGTACGTGACCGGCGACCTGTTCAGGGACGAGGGCATCGGCGCCGCGCTGGACGGCATCGAGACCGTCCTGCACCTCGCGGGCGGCAACAAGGGCGATGACGTGGTCGCGCGGAACCTGGTGCGCGCCGCCTCGCGCGCGGGGGTGAGGCACCTCGTGCTCATCTCGGTCATCGGGGCCGACAGCGTGCCGCTGGCCTGGCTCAGGTCCCAGCTGGAAGTGGAGCGGGCCGTGGAGGGGTCGGGCGTGCCGTACACGATCCTGCGGGCCGCGCAGTTCCACGACCTGGTGTTCAAGGTGGTGCAGGGGATGGCGAAGTCCCCGGTGGTGCCGGTCCCGGGCGGGCTCCGCTTCCAGCCGGTGGACGCGCGCGACGTCGCGGAGCGGCTCGTGGAGCTGGCGCTGGGCGAACCGGCCGGCCGCGTTCCCGACCTGGCCGGGCCTCAGGTGTTCCCGATCGGCACGCTCATCCGCGGCTACCTGAAGGCGAGCGGCAAGCGCCGCGCGACGATGCCCGTCCGCATCCCGGGAAAGGCCGGGCGCGCCTACCGCGCCGGCGACAACCTCTCCGTTGAGGGAGCCGACCAGGGCAAGCGCACTTGGGAGGACTTCCAGGCCGAGCAGCTCGGCCACCCCGCCCCCGCCCCAGCGGCGGCAGGCTGAGCGAGCTCACGGTTGCTCGCCGCGGGCCAGGCGACGCATGCGGGCGTCCTGTTCGGCCATCGGAGGCAGCCCGGCCTCGGCGCGGCGCTCGTCGAGGCCGCCGGGGTCCTCGATCGGCCGCGGCCCGAAGACGCCTTCGGCCGTGCCGTACTGCGTCCCGTACAGCTGGGGGCGCCCGGCGTTGACCCGGACGCGGTCCTCCAGGTAGGCGAGGTCCGCACGGTCGGCGTCCCCAGCCTCGACCGCCCCGCGCAAGGCCCTGAGGAACATGCGCTGGAGGTGCGGCCGCCGGTCGGCGTGCTGGGCGAGCAGCCAGGCAGCGTGCGCGGCCTCCGCGCCGACGGCCGCGACGCCCGGCCATCCGTGCCGGCGGACGGCGCGGGCCAGCCACGTCGTGTTGCGCCGGTCGGTCCAGAGGAAGCGCAGCCCCTGCACGAGCGTCAGCCGTCCATCGGGCTCGGCCGCCTCCCGGACCCGCTGGTCGTGTTCGGCCCGGCGTAACAACTCGTCCCGCAGCATGCCTCCACTATCGCGAGAAGCCGGGCGGGTTACAGGACTTCGGTTTCGACCTGTTTGCGGAGGACCTTTCCGGTCGCGTTGCGGGGGAGGGGGTCGGTGGTGACGTGCCAGCGGGACGGGACCTTGAAGTAGGCGAGCCGCTCCCGGGCGAAGTCGGCCAGCTCCTCGGCGGCGGGCGGGGCGTCGGCGAAGACGGCGACCGCGGCGACCTCCTGGCCGAGGTCGGGGTGGGGCACGCCGATGACGATGCACTCGCGCAGCCCCGGGTACTCGGCGAGGACGTTCTCGATCTCCGCCGGGTAGACGTTCTCGCCGCCGCGGATGATCAGGTCGGAGCGGCGGGTGGTGAGCCGCAGCCGGCCCTGCTCGACCATGCCGATGTCGCCGGTGTGCAGCCAGCGGTCGGCGTCGAACGCGCGGGCGGTGGCCTCGGGGTCGCGCCAGTAGCCGACCATGTTGTAGGCGCTGCGGACGCAGACCTCGCCCTCGACTCCGTCGGGGAGCGGCCTGTTGTCCGGGTCGCGGATCTCCAGCTGCACCCCGACCGACGGGCGGCCGAGGGTCCCCGGCGCCTCCTCCAGGTCGGCGGGGGTGGCGGTGGACACGCCGGTGCACGACTCGGTGAGGCCGTAGCTGTCGACCAGGCCGCCCTTCGCGGGCGGGAACACCGCGCGCAGCCGCTCCTTGAACGCCGGTGAGGACGGCGCGGTGGCCAGCGAGAACGCCGTGAGCGAGGAGACGTCGTACTTCGACAGGTCGCCGTGCTCGATCATCCGGTGCGCCATGGTGGGGACGGCGCCCCAGTTGGTCACGCGCTCCCGCTCGATGAGGCCGAGCACCTTGTCCACGTCGAAGCCGCCCTCGTGCATGATCACGGCGGTGCCGGTGGCGAGCCGGGGCACGGCGAGGTTGTGCAGGCACGCGATGTGGAACAGCGGCAGCGCCAGCAGGTAACGGCGGGACGCGGGGTCCACCGGGTCGCCGAAGGCGCGCATCAGGGCGTCGTTGAAGCGGTGGTACTCGATCACCGAGGTCAGGTTCCGGTGCGAGTGGACGGCCCCCTTGGGACGGCCCGACGTGCCGCTGGTGTAGAGGATGACCGCCGGGTCGTCCTCGGCGACCCGCGGGGGCTCCAGGACGGCGCCGGGGTAGCGGCGCGTCAGCGACGGGACGTCCCGCTCCATCGTCAGCACGTCCTCGGAGATCAGCGCGGCGCGCTTCTCGTCGGCGATGACGACCTTCGGGTCGGTGTGCCCGAGGGCGTACTCGATCTCGCGGGGCGCCCACCAGGCGTTGTAGCCGACCGCGACGGCCCCGGCGGCGATCGCCGCCCAGAACGAGACGATCCACTCGGGGCTGTTGGCGGCGTCGATCGCGATGCGGTCCCCGGGGCGCACGCCGAGGTCGTCGCGCAGCGCCTTCGCCATGGAGGCGACGGCGGCGGCGTGCTCGGCGAAGCTCAGCCGCCGGTCCGCGGTGACGATGTAGTCGCGGTCGCCGTGGGACGCCGAGTGGACGAGCACCTCGCCGAGGCTGCGGGCGCGGTTCGCGAACACCGGGATCCGGGCGCCGAGCACCTCCTCCTCCCGCAGCTCGAACTCGCCGCCGGGACCGGTCAGCTGCCGGACGATCTCCATCGGGACCCCTCCTCCTCGCCGGACGCGCTCATTGTCGGCCGCCCCACCACGGGCTTCACCAGGGCATTCCGCTCAGCGGGACCGTCGCCCGCACCTCCGGTCGAGGTAATTCCCGGTGAGCGGGACTGGTCCCTTCACGTGGTCCCCATCACATCACCATGGGCCCTCACCAGGACTGATTCAGCCCGGTCCCGCCGCGTGCGGCGACACGACCGGGCTGGGCGCGAGCAGGACTGAGCGGAGTCGTTTCATGGGAAGCCTCAGCGGCAAGGTCGCGATCGTGACCGGAGCGGGACAGGGCGTCGGGCAGGGCATCGCCCTCGCGCTGGCGTCGGAGGGCGCGGCGGTCGCCGTGCTCGGCAGGACGCGGGCCAAGCTCGACGCGACGTGCGAGCTGGTCCGGGCGCGCGGCGCCGAGGCCGAGGCGTTCGAGTGCGACGTCGCCGACACCGAGGCGATCCCCGCGGTGGTCGAGCGCGTCGCCGCGACGTTCGGCGGCGTCGACATCCTCGTCAACAACGCCTACTCCGGCGCCTACGGGCCGCTCCTGGAGATGAGCGACCGCGCGTTCCGGAAGGGGTTCACGACCGGCCCGTTCGCCGCGTTCGCGTTCATGAAGGCGTGCCACCCGCACATGAAGGCGCGCGGCGGCGGCAGCATCGTCAACCTCGTCACCTCCGCCATGGTCCGCTGGGACCCCACCACCTTCGGAGCCTACGCGGCCGCCAAGCAGGCGCTCCGGTCGCTGACCCGCACGGCCGCCGCCGAGTGGGGGCCGGACGGGATCCGCGCCAACAGCATCGCCCCGCACGCCCTCTCGCCCGGGCTGAAGTGGTGGGCGGAGACGAACCCCGAGGAGGCCGAGGAGTTCCGCAGGACGATCCCCCTCGGCTACATCGGCGACTGCGAGGACGACATCGGCAAGGCCGTGGCGGCGCTCGTCCAGCCGGCCATGCGCTACCTCACCGGCGCCACCATCCCGCTTGACGGCGGCCAGGCCCACTTCGGCTGAACCGGCGGCGACAGAGACCACGCCCCCCGCCTGGCAACACCCCACCACCCCATCTCAACCCACCCCATGCCACCGGCCGCGTCCGCGCGCGCCGGTGAAAGGAGCACGTCCGTATGAAGGTCGACAAGATCGGGCGCCTCGCGGCGGGAGCCCTCGCGGTCGCACTCGTGACGACGTCCTGTGCCAGCGACCGCTCGGGCACCGACGGAACGGCCGCCGGGAACGGTCCAGGCGGCGGCGCGAGCGCGGGCGCGGGCGCCAAGGCGTTCGGGACGCTGCCGTCGCCGTGCGGGCCCGGCGACGCCAAGGGCAAGACCGACCAGGGCGTCACCGACGACCAGATCGCGATCGGGTTCGGCGACGACCGCGGCTTCACCTCCGCGCCCGGCCTGTCCAAGGAGATGGGCGACGCCGTCAGCGCCATGATCGACTGGTGCAACCAGCAGGGCGGCATCAACGGGCGCAAGATCAAGGGCAACCAGTACGACGCCGCCTACATGCAGTCCGCGAAGGTGGTGCAGGAGTCCTGCAAGCAGGACTTCATGCTCGTCGGGCAGGGCTTCGCGATGGACGAGGCCGCCGAGCAGTACCGGGTGGGCTGCAAGCTGCCGACCGTCGCCGGCTTCACCGTCGGCCCGAACGCGGCGATGGGCCCGATGAAGTACGAGGCCGTCCCGTACCCGGTGGACATGATGAACATCGGCGCGCTGCGCATCGCGCAGAAGATGTTCCCCGACTACAAGGACAAGACGGACCTGCTGCTGTCGACGTCCCCGGCCGTCAGCACCGGCACCAACAAGGTCGCGAGCGCGATGAAGGGGATCGGCGTCAAGCCGCTGGAGTGCGGCGTCCGGCTGAACGACGCGGGCGAGAGCAGCTACATGCCGTTCGCCAAGAAGATCAAGGACTGCGGGGCGAAGTACCTGTGGACGTCCGACTCGCCCGACCCGGGGCAGTTCAACCTGCTGGAGTCGATCGAGCGGGCGGGCGCCGACCCCACCTACGTGTTCGAGGCGACCTGGTACAGCTCGCTGGTCTCCAAGTGGAACACCTCCGGCGCGGGTGACCGCCTGCACGTCGGCATGATCTTCCAGCCGCTGGAGAACGCGGACAAGGTCCCGGCGGTCAAGCAGTACACCGACCTCGTCAACGCGAAGAAGGGCAAGGTCGCGCTGCTCGGCATGCAGGCCACCTCGGCGTTCCTGCTGTGGGCGCAGTCGGCGAGCAAGTGCGGCTCGGACCTGACCCGGCAGTGCGTGATCAACGAGCTGTCGAAGGTGCACGAGTGGACGGGCGGCGGCCTGCACGCGCCGACCGACCCGGGCAACAACAAGCCGGCGTCGTGCTCGCTCATGGTCAAGCTGAGCAAGACCAGGTACGAGCAGGTGTACCCGAAGAACGTCGGCGAGTTCGAGTGCGGCGGCGACTTCGTCGTCAAGACGGACCCGAAGACGTGGGGGACGCAGCTCAACGACGACCGGATCTCCACGAAGTTCCTGACCGGCGACGTCATCAAGCCCCAGACGTCCTGACCGCGACGGCGGCCGGAGGCGTCCTCCCCATGGCGGTGAACAAGTGGCGGTGACCACGTGACCACGTTCCTGACCTACACCATTCTCGGCCTGGTCCTCGGCTCGGTGTACTCCATCGCGGCCTCGGGGCTCGTGCTGACGTACAACACCTCGGGAATCTTCAACTTCGCGCATGGCGCGCAGGCCATGTTCGGAACGTTCCTGTACTGGCACTGCACCGAGCGGTGGGGCTGGCCGGTGTGGCTCGCGCTGATCGTCGTGGTCGGCGTCGCCGGCCCGGCGATGGGCGCCGCCCTGCACGCCGCCATCATGCGGGGCCTGCGCGGCACCGCCGACGTCACGAAGATCATCGTGACGGTGGCGGTGCTGCTCGGGACCGTCTACCTGGCGCAGTGGATCTGGAACCCCGACGAGGCCCACACCGTCGCCATGTTCTTCGGCGCGGGCTCGAAGATCACGATCGCGGGGGTGGTGGTCCGGTACCACGAGATCGTGTGCCTGGCCGCCGCCGTCGCGATCGCGGCCGGGCTGCGGGTGCTGTTCACCCGCAGCCGGGTCGGCGTGGTGATGCGCGGGTCCGTCGACGACCCCGACCTGCTGCGGCTGAACGGCCACGACCCGGAGCGCGCCGCGATGCTGTCGTGGGCGCTCGGATCGACGCTGGCCGTCCTCGCCGGGGTGCTGATCGTGCCCATCAGCGGCGGCGGGCTGGACGCCAACGCGCTGACGCTGCTGGTGATCGACGCGTTCGCGGCGGCGATGTTCGGGCGGCTGCGCAGCATCCCCCGGACGTTCGCCGGCGCGATGGTGCTCGGCCTGGCCGCGAACTACGTGCTGGCCTACCTGCCGTCGGCGGGCACGTTCACCGGCAACCTGCGCGTCTCGCTGCCGATGATCATCTTGTTCGTGGTGCTGGTGGTGCTGCCCCAGGACCGGCTGCGCGGGGCCGCGATCCGGACCCGCGAGCGGTACCGGCCGCCGACCGTCCGGTCCGCGGCGGTGTGGGGGCTCGTGCTGGTCGCGGTCGTCTACCTCTACAGCCTGCTGCTGTCGGACGGCGCCGTCACCACGTTCTCGCTCGGCATGACGTTCGCGATCATCGCGCTGTCGCTGACCGTCCTCACCGGCTACGCGGGCGAGCTGAACCTCGCGCCGCTGGCGTTCGGGGCGGTCGCGACGGTGGTGGCGTTCCACTTCGGCGTGCAGGGCAGCGGGCTCGGAGCCCGGACGAACCTCCAGGGCGTGCTGCTCGGCGTCGCGGCGGCGGCGCTGGTCGGCGGGCTCGTCGCGCTGCCGGCGCTGCGGCTGCGCGGCCTGTACCTGGCGCTCGCGACCATGGCGTTCGGCGAGTTCCTGTCGAACATGGTGCTGCGCGACACCACCGAGCACGAGCTGTTCGGGATGAGGTTCACCCTCTTCCCGGACGGGGCGCTCGTCGTCCCGCCCCTCAAGGCCGGCCCGCTGGACCTGCGGAACGGGACGACCTCGCTGATGACCGCGACCGTGCTGTTCGCGCTCATCGCCGTCGGGCTCGCGGCGCTGCGCGGCAGCGGCTACGGCCGGCGCCTCGCGGCGATGAAGGACAGCCCGGCGGCGACGGCGATGCTCGGGCAGAACCTCGTCCGGCTGAAGCTCAGCGTCTTCATGATCTCCGCGGCGATCGCGGGGCTCGGCGGCGTGCTGATGTCGGCGGCGACCGGGACCGTCGCGCAGGAGAACTTCTCGTTCACCGGCAGCCTCGCCCTGCTCATGCTCGTCGTGGTGGCGGGCATCGGCTACCTCAGCGGCGCCCTGTTCGGCGGGCTGATGGCGGGCGTCGGCTCGGCCGTCCTCGTCTCCACGCTCGGCGACCTGGCCCTGGAGAACGAGGGCATGGCCACCGTCTACCGGGCACTCGGCCACCTCGTCCTCGTCGGGACGGCGCTGGTCGGGATGGGCGTCGGCCGGAACCCGAGCGGGTTCGTCCACGACCTCGTCGACGGCTACCGGGCGATCCGGACCGCGCGCCCGCCGCTGTTCGGGGCGGGGGCGCTCGGCGCCGTCCTGTACGTCCTCGCGCTGACCGGCGTGATCGGCACGTGGACGTTCGCGCTGGCCGCGCTGTGCGTCGTCCTGCTGCTGCCCGCCGTGGGCCGCGCCTACCTGGAGGAGGGGCGCAAGGCCCGCCCGGTGCCGTTGGAGCTCGCCGGCGTGGACGAGCCCTACACCGACGAGCTGCGCGTCCGCCTCGACCGCGAACTCGGCCTGAAGGGAACGGTCAATGCCTGAGAGCCCGCCCCTGCTCGCGACCCGCGGCGTCACCGTCCGGTTCGGCGGCAACACCGCCGTGGACGACGTGAGCCTCACCATGGACGAAGGCCGCATCACCGGGCTCATCGGCCCGAACGGCGCGGGCAAGACCACGATGTTCAACACCATCACCGGCCTGCAGAGGCCCGCGTCCGGCCAGGTGCTCCTGGACGGGGACGACATCACCCGGCTGTCCCCGGCCAGGCGCGCCCGGCGCGGCATGGCGCGGACGTTCCAGCGGCTGGAGCTGTTCCTGTCGCTGTCCGTGCGCGACAACGTCCGCGTCGCGGGCGACGTCCTGCGCGCCACGACCCGCAAACGGTTCGACCTGGACGAGGAGACCGACCGCGTCCTGGAGCGCACGGGCCTCACGGACGTCGCCGACCGCGACGTGTCCGACATCCCGATCGGGCGGGCCCGGGTCGTGGAGGTGGCGCGCGCGCTGATGACCTCGCCGCGCGTGCTGCTGCTGGACGAGCCCGCCTCCGGCCAGACCGAGCGCGAGACGGAGGCGTTCGCCGGGATGCTCACCGGCCTCGCCGCCGAAGGGCTCGCGATCTGCCTGGTCGAGCACGACCTGCCGCTGGTCATGCGGCTGTGCTCGACCATCCACGTCCTCGACTACGGCGCGCTGATCGCCTCCGGCTCCCCGCGGGAGATCAAGGAGTCGCCGGAGGTCATCGCCGCCTACATCGGCACCGAGGAGGCGAGTCATGCCTGAACCGGACACGACCACCGGACCGGCCGCCGCCGCGTCCCCGGAACCGCTGCTCGAACTGAGGGGGATCCGGGCGGGCTACGGCGCCATCGAGGTCCTGCACGGCGTCGACCTGGCGCTGCGGCCCGGCTCGCTGCTGGCGCTGCTCGGCCCGAACGGCGGCGGCAAGTCGACCACGATGCGGGTGTGCGCGGGCCTGCACCCGCCGACCGGCGGGGACCTGCTGTTCGCCGGGCGCAGGGTGAACGGCGTCTCGGCGCAGGACGCGGCGCGCCTCGGCGTCTGCGCCATCCCCGAGGGCCGCGGGATCTTCCCCAACCTGACGGTGCGGGAGAACCTGTGGGCCGCCACCGGGACCGGCGCCCGGCTGGAGGACCTGGAGGAGCGGGCCTACGCCCGCTTCCCGATCCTCGGCGAGCGCCGCCACCAGCTCGCCGGATCCATGTCCGGCGGCGAGCAGCAGATGCTCGCGCTGTCGCGCGCGCTCGGCAGCGACCCCGCGGTGCTGCTGCTCGACGAGCTGTCCATGGGCCTCGCGCCCATGATCGTCACCCGGATGTACGAGACGGTCGCCGAACTGGTCGAGGGCGGCCTGTCGGTGCTGGTCGCGGAGCAGTTCGCCCGCGCCGCCCTGCCGATCGCCGACACCGCCGCGCTGATGCTGCACGGGCGCGTGGTGGCGGCCGGCCCGCCCGCCGAGATCGAAGACCGGCTGTCCAGCGACTACCTGGGAGGTTGACCCCATCATGCTCACTGAGGAACGGCGCCAGCAGTTCAAGGACGACGTCGCGAAGCAGCGGCTGAAGACCGACGGGTCCCGGTTCGACGGGGCGGCGCGGATCGCCGGGATCCTGGCCATGGTCGCCGGCGTCGCCGGGACCCTCGTCGCCTACAACGTCTCCCTCACCAAGGACGACCTGCGGGACGTGGGCTCGCTGCAGACGCTCGCCATCGGCTTCCTGGCGGTGACCGTCCTCGGCGCGGCCCTCTACCTGGCCGCCGCCGTGACCCGCGTCCTGCGCCTGTGGCTGCTGCGCCAGCTCGTGGAGCAGCAGTCCCAGGCCGACCAGATCGCCGCCGCGCTGCGCCGGGACGCCTAGCGGCGCCACCGGAGGCGGCCCGTCGCTCCCAGTCAGCGGGATGTCCGGAGTGCCCGGACATCCCGCTGATTAACGTCTAGTCCGGATGGAGGACTTTCGATGAATCACCCGACCCGCCTGCGGGGGGGCGACCCCCCGCACCCCCCGGCAACCGCCCCGAAGCCCGACGTGTTCGAGCCCGCGAAGCTGGGGCCGGTCACGCTGCGGAACCGCACGATCAAGGCGGCGACGTACGAGGGGCTGACCAAGGACGGCCAGGTCACCGACGCGCTGATCGACTTCCATGTCCGGCACGCGCGCGGCGGCGTGGGGATGACCACCGTCGCGTACTGCGCGGTCGCGCCCGAGGGCCGCACCGACCGCCGGCAGATCCACTGGCGGGACGAGGCGATGCCCGGCCTGCGCAGGCTCACCGACGCCGTGCACGCGGAGGGGGCGGCCGTCCAGGCGCAGATCGGGCACGCCGGCCCGGTCGCCAACCCCAAGAGCAACGGGCTCCCCGCGCTCGCGCCCAGCCGCCACTTCCACCTGACCACGCAGACCGTCGCGAGGGCCGCCACCCACGCGGACCTCCAGCGCGTCGTCGAGGCGCACGGCCGCGCGGGCCGGATGGCGGTCGAGGCGGGGTTCGACTCCATCGAGATCCACATGGGGCACAACTACCTGACGAGCTCGTTCCTCAGCCCCAAGGTCAACCACCGCAAGGACGAGTACGGCGGGTCGCTGGAGAACCGCGCCCGGCTGGCGCGCGACATCGGCCGCGCCGTCCGCGACGCCGTCGGCGACCGCATCGCGATCACCGCGAAGCTCAACATGGACGACGGCGTGCCCGGCGGCTTCTGGATCGACGAGGCCATCCAGGTCGCCCGGTGGCTGGAGGCCGACGGCACGGTCGACGCGCTCCAGATGACCGCGGGCAGCTCCCTGCTCAACCCCATGTACCTGTTCAAGGGCGACGCGCCGCTGCACGAGTTCGCCTCCGTCATGAAGCAGCCGACCAAGCTCGGGATCAAGCTGATCGGCAAGCACTTCCTGAAGTCCTACCCCTACGAGGACCTCTACCTGCTGAGGGACGCCCGGCAGATCCGCGCGGCGGTGAAGCTGCCGATGATCCTGCTGGGCGGCGTCACCGACCGGGCGGGCATGGACACCGCGATGGCGGAGGGCTTCCAGTTCGTCGCGATGGCCCGCGCCCTCCTGCGCGAGCCCGACCTGATCAATCGAATCAAGGACGAGCCCGCGACCGAGTCGCTGTGCATCCACTGCAACAAGTGCATGACCGCGATCTACGGCGGCACCCACTGCGTCCTGTCCACCGAGCCGGCCTGGGGTGCCGCGGGTGCGTGACGAGACCATCGCGGCGATGCTGCTGGCCCGGCTGGGCGACGCCCGGCCCGGCCTGCGCAGCCGCGAGCGGACGTGGACCTGGGACGAGGTCGTCCGGGAGAGCGCGGCCCGCGCGTCGCTCGCCCGCGACCTGCGCCGGGACGGGCCGTTCCACATCGGCGTCCTGCTGGAGAACGTCCCGGAGTACGTCCTGTGGCTCGGGGCGGCGGCGCTCGGCGGCGCGACGATCGTCGGCATCAACTCCACCCGGACCGGCGCCTACCTGGAGCAGGAGGTCCGGCACACCGACCTCCAGCTCGTCGTCACCGACCGGGCCGGGCTGGAGCTGCTGGACGGCCTCGACATCGGCGTCCCGCGTGACCGCTTCCTGCTGGTCGACGACGACGGCTACCCGGCCCTGGTCGCCGCCCACGCCTGCGAGCCCGAGCCCGATGCGTCGATCACGCCGGAGACGCAGATGCTCCTGCTGTTCACCTCGGGCACGACCGGCGCGTCGAAGGCGGCGCGCTGCTCGCAGGGCCGGCTCGCCGAGCTCGGCCGGAACAACAGCGCCAAGTACGACGTCAGGCGCGAGGACGTCAGCTACTGCCCGATGCCGCTGTTCCACGGCAACGCGCTGATGGCGCTGTGGGCGCCGTCGCTCGCGGTCGGCGCGACCGTCGTCCTGGCGAGGAGGTTCTCCGCGTCCGGGTTCCTGCCGGACGTCCGCTACTACGGCGCGACGTTCTTCACCTACGTCGGCAAGGCCATCGGCTACGTCCTCGCCACCCCCGAGAAGCCGGACGACGGCGACAACACGCTGACGCACGGGTTCGGGACGGAGGCGTCCCCCGAGGACAAGGCCGAGTTCCTGCGCCGCTTCGGCGCGCGGCTGGTCGAGGGCTACGGGTCCAGCGAGAGCGCCGGCATGATCGAACGGGATCCGCAGGCGCCGCCGAGCGCGCTCGGCCGCCCCGCCCACGACGGCGTCCGCGTCGTCAACCCCGAGACGCGCGAGACCTGCGCGCCCGCCGTGCTGGACCGGCACGGCCGCGTCACCAACGCCGAGGCCGCCGTCGGGGAGATCGTCGATGTGCACGGCGCGGCCAGGTTCGAGGGCTACTACAACAACCCCGAGGCCGACGCCGAGCGGGTCAGGCACGGGTGGTACTGGACCGGCGACCTCGGCTACGTCGACGGCGACGGGTTCCTGTACTTCGGCGGCAGGTCCGGCGACTGGATCCGGGTGGACTCGGAGAACATCTCCGCGCTGCTCACCCAGAACGTCGTCCGCCGCCACCCGAAGATCGTGGACGCGGTCGCGTTCGGGGTGCCGGACCCGCGCTCCGGCGACCAGGTGATGGCGGCGATCGAGATCCCCGAGGGCGTCGCGTTCGAGGACCTGGACCTGCCCGCCTTCCTGGCCCGCCAGGACGACCTCGGCACCAAGGGGGCGCCGCGCTTCGTGCGCGTCTCGCACGCGCTGCCGACGACCGGGTCGGGAAAGCTCAAGAAGAAGGAGCTGCAGCTCGACGGCTGGCGCACGTCCGACCCCGTGTTCCGGTGGGCGGGCCGGGGCTCGCCGGAGTACGTCCCGATGACCGAGGCGGACAAGGCCGCGCTCCGCGAGGAGTTCACCGCCGCGGGCCGCGGGCGCTTCCTCCCCTGACCGAGAAAGGGCATGTATGGATCTGCGTGAGTCCGAGGCGCATCGCGAGCTGCGCGCGGAACTGAGGGCGTACTTCGCGGGCCTGCTGCCCGAGGACGTGCGGCGCCGCGCCGGCGAGCAGGGCGTGGGCGGCGAGCGGTTCCGCGAGATCGTCAAGATGCTCGGCAACGACGGCTGGCTCGGCTACGGCTGGCCGGAGGAGTACGGCGGGCAGGGCAGGTCGATCGCCGAGCAGTACGTGTTCTTCGACGAGGTGCAGCGCGCCGGGCTGCCGTTCCCGTTCGTCACCGTCAACACGGTCGGCCCCACGCTGATGCGGTTCGGCACCGACGAGCAGAAGCGCAGGTACCTTCCCGGCATCCTGTCGGGCGACATCGTCTTCGCGATCGGCTACACCGAGCCCGACGCCGGGACCGACCTCGCCTCGCTGCGCACCAGGGCCGTCCGCGACGGCGACCGGTACGTCATCGACGGCAGCAAGGTCTTCACCAGCGGCGCCAACACCGCCGACCACATCTGGCTCGCGGCGCGCACCGACCCGGACGCGCCGAAGCACAAGGGCATCTCGATCCTGATCGTCCCGACCGACGCCGACGGGTTCTCCTGGAGCCCGATCCCGACGGTCGGCGGGATGGTCGTCACGGCGACGTACTACAACGGCGTCCAGGTCCCCGCGTCGTCGGTGGTCGGGGAGGTCGACGGCGGCTGGAGCCTGAT
The DNA here is from genome assembly GCF_039540335.1 of Actinomadura verrucosospora. NCBI lineage: Bacteria > Bacillati > Actinomycetota > Actinomycetes > Streptosporangiales > Thermomonosporaceae > Actinomadura > Actinomadura verrucosospora. Next base: position 62,017 of record NZ_BAABEV010000020.1, read on the forward strand.
CACCACGCAGCTCAACCACGAGCGCATCGGGCTCGCCGCGCTCGGCGGCCGGATGATCCGGCTGTGGGAGGACGTCCGCGACTGGGCGCGCGGGAACGGGGTGATCGACCTGCCGTGGGTGCGGGCCGACCTCGCCCGCACGCACGCCCGGCTGGAGGCGATGCGGCTGATGAACTGGAAGATGACGATGGCGGTGGAGGCCGGGACGCTGACCGGCGCGCAGGCCGGCGCCGCCAAGTCCTACGGGACCGAGACGCACATCGACGTCCAGCGGACGCTGACCGGGATCCTCGGCGCCGCCGGACGGATCCGCCCCGAGTCGCCGGGGGCCGTGCTGCACGGGCAGATCGAGCAGCTGTCGCGGCAGGGCATCGTCAACACCTTCGGCGGCGGCGTCAACGAGGTGCTGCGCGACATGGTCGCCGTCCAGGGACTGGGTCTGCCGAGGTCGAGGCGGTCATGAGCGGGAACGGCGAGGAGTACGAGGCGCGGCTCCGGGCGTGGGTCGGGCGGCCCTACGGCGCGCGGCGGGACGGGCAGGACCCGGTGAACGTCCCCATGATCCGGCACTGGGTCGAGGCCATGGAGGACGGCAACCCCGTCTACCTGGACGAGGAGGCCGCCCGGGCGACCGGCCGCGACGGCGTCGTGGCGCCCGCGTCGATGATGCAGGCGTGGACGATGCGCGGGTACGCCGCGTCCGTCCGCGCCGACCCCGCGGGTCCCGACGAGCTGACCGAGCTGCTGGCCGAGGGCGGCTACACCTCCGTCGTCGCCACCGACTCGGAGTTCGAGTTCCACCGGGAGCTGGTGCCGGGCGACCGCGTCAGCGTCGAGGAGACCGTCGAGTCGATCTCCCCGGAGAAGAAGACCGCGCTCGGCGCGGGACGCTTCGTCAGCACCGTCAAGACCTACCGGGACGGGGCGGGGGAGGTCGTCGCCACGCAGCGGTGGCGCCTCCTGCGGTTCCGCCCCGCCGACAAGCCCGCCCCGGGGCCGGCGGAGAAGCCCGCTGAGAAGAAGGCCCTGCGCCCGCGCCCGGCGATCAACCTGGACAACGCGTTCTGGTTCGAGGCGGCGCGCGAGCACCGGCTCGTCATCCAGCGCTGCGCCGACTGCAAGTCCCTGCGGCACCCGCCGGGGCCGTGCTGCCCGCAGTGCGGCTCGTTCGACTGGGACACCGTCCAGGCGTCGGGCGACGGCCACGTCTACAGCTACGTCGTCAACCACCACCCGCGCCACCCCGCGTTCGACTACCCGCTCGTCGTCGCCGTGATCGAGCTGGCCGAGGGGACGCGCCTCATCGCGAACATGACCGGGGTCGCGCCGGAGGACGTCGAGATCGGCATGCCCGTCGTCCTCGACTGGATCGACCCGGACCCCGACCTGTCCCTGCCGGCGTTCCGCCCCGCCGGACCGTCCCACACTGTCAAGGAGCGCTGATGGACTTCACGCTTGGCGAAGAGCTGGAGGCGGTCAGGGACCTCGCCCGGCAGATCTTCACCGACCGCGCCACGCAGGCGCGGATCAAGGACGCCGAGGCGTCCGAGCGCGGGTACGACGAGGGCCTGTGGGCCGAGCTCGGCGAGACGGGCCTGCTCGGCGTCGCGCTGCCCGAGGCCGCGGGCGGCGCGGGCCTCGGCGCCGCCGGCCTGGCCGTCCTGCTGGAGGAGCAGGGCCGCACCGTCGCCCCCGTCCCGGTCTGGCCCGCCGTCGTCGCCGCGCTCACGCTCGCCTCGCACGGCGAGGACGTCCCCGCGTCCTTCGCGGACGGGACGTCGCGGCCGACCGTCGCGCTGGAGGAGTTCGCCCCCGCCGATCCTGCGGCGCCGCGCTGCGCCGCCGTCCGCGACGGCGCGAACTGGCTGCTGACCGGCACGAAGGCCGCCGTCCCGACGCCGTTCGGAGCGAGCCACGTCCTCGTCTCGGCCGTCTCGCCGGAGGGGCCCGGCCTGTTCCTGCTGGAGACCTCGGCCGCCGGTGTGGCGTGGGAGCGCGCGGAGACCACCAGCCGCGACGCCGCCGGGCACCTGACCCTCGACGGCGCTCCGGCGCACGCCCTTCCGGACGGCGCCCTCGCCACGGCGCTGCGGCTGACCCGCGTGTCCCTGGCCGCCGTCCAGGTCGGCGTCGCGGAGGGGGCGCTGCGCATGGCCGCCGACTACCTGTCGGGCCGCGAGCAGTTCGGCCGCCCGCTCGCCACCTTCCAGGCCGCCCAGCACCAGCTCGCCGACTGCTACATCGAGATCGACGCGCTGCGCGTCTGCCTCGGGCACGCCCTGTCGCTGATCGACGCCGGGGAGGACGCCGAGAGCGCCGTCCTGGTCGCCAAGTGGTGGTCGGACGAGGGCGGGCTGAACGTCGTGCACCGCGTCCAGCACCTGCACGGCGGCATCGGCGTGGACGTCGACTACCCGGTGCACCGCCACTTCCTGTGGGGCAAGCAGATCTCCGGGACGCTCGGCGGCGCGTCCTTCGACCTGGAGCTCCTGGGGGCGGCCCTGTGACCGGGGATGCGGTGAGCCGGGGATACGAGGAGGTGGCGGTGGGGGAGGAGCTCCCCGAGCTGAGCATCCCGCTGACCCGCACGATGATCGTCGCGACCGCGCTGGCGAGCCGCGACTACCAGGACGTCCACCACGACCCGTCGCTCGCCGTCGAGCGCGGCTCCCGGGACGTCTTCATGAACATCCTGACGACGAACGGGCTCGTCGACCGGTACGTGACGAGCTGGGCCGGGCCCGCCGCCGTCGTGAAGGCCATCAGGATCAGGCTGGGCGCGCCCAACTACCCGGGCGACACGATGGTGCTGACCGGGACGGTCGCGGCCAAGGACGACTCCGGCCGCCGGGTCGAGATCGCCGTGCGCGGCGTCAACGCGATCGGCCCGCACGTCACCGGCACCGTCGTGGTCGAACTGCCCGCCGCGGGAACACAGGCCGTCGAAGCGCGGGCCGTCGAAGCACAGGCCGTCGAAGCACAGGCCGTCGAAGCACAGGGGAGCGGCGCATGAGCGTGCTGCCAGGGGCGGCCGCGGTCGCCGGGATCGGCGCCACCGAGTTCTCCAAGGAGTCGGGCCGCAGCGAGCTGCGGCTGGCCTGCGAGGCGGTCCTCGCCGCCATCGTGGACGCGGGGCTCCAGCCGTCCGACGTGGACGGCATGGTGACCTTCACCGCCGACACCAGCTCCGAGATCCACATCGCGCGCAACCTCGGCATCGGCGAGCTGAAGTTCTTCTCCCGGATCGGGCACGGCGGCGGCGCGGCGTGCGGCACCGTCCAGCAGGCGGCGATGGCCGTCGCGACCGGCGTCGCCGACGTCGTCGTGTGCTACCGCGCGTTCAACGAGCGGTCCGGCACCCGCTACGGCCTCGGGCAGGCCGACCGCCCGATGGACGTCAGCGCCGACAGCGCCGCCTACGCGTGGATGAACCCGTTCGGGCTCTCGACCCCCGCCCAGTGGGTCGCGATGTTCGCCCGCCGCTACATGCACGAGTACGGCGCGACCAGCGAGGACTTCGGCCGCATCGCCGTCGTCGACCGCGGGCACGCCGCCGCGAACCCGGCCGCGTGGTTCTACGGGCGGCCGATCACGCTGGAGGACCACCAGGCGTCCCGGTGGATCGCCGAGCCGCTCCGGCTGCTGGACTGCTGCCAGGAGAGCGACGGCGGTCAGGCCCTCGTCGTCGTCTCCGCCGAGCGCGCCCGCGACCTCCCGCACCGGCCCGCCGTGATCTGGGGCGCGGCGCAGGGGTCCGGCAACGACCAGCACATGATGACCAGCTACTACCGCTCGGAGATCACCGGTATCCCGGAGATGGGCCTGGTGGGACGGCAGCTCTACGGGCAGTCGCGGCTCACCCCGGCCGACGTCCAGGCCGCGATCCTCTACGACCACTTCACGCCGCTCGTCCTCCCGCAGCTGGAGGAGCTGGGCTTCTGCGCGAAGGGCGAGGGCAAGGACTTCGTCGCCGACGGCAACCTGGAGCTCGACGGCCGGCTCCCGGTCAACACCCACGGCGGCCAGCTCGGCGAGGCCTACATCCACGGGATGAACGGCATCGCCGAGGCCGTCCGGCTCGTGCGCGGCACCTCGGTGAACCAGCCGGGGGACGTCCACAACGTCCTTGTCACCGCCGGCACGGGCGTCCCGACCAGCGGCCTGATCCTCGGAGCGGACGAATGAATGAGCGGAGCGAACCGGGGGGTGTGGGGGGTCGTCCCCCCACCGGCTGCATCCGGACCCATGAGTGGCAGGGGCGGTCGCTCGGCGCCCGGACGGTGGCCTACGACGAGACGCGGCCCATCCTCTACGCGCTCGCGGTGGGGGCGGGGGCCGCGGACCTCGACCTGGTGTTCGAGGAGAGGCTGCGCGTCCTGCCGACGTTCGTGCTGACCCTCGCCCAGTGGGCGCCGGACGTCCTGGGCTCGGCGGGCGCGTTCGACGTGCGGACGGCCGTTCACGGGACGCAGCGCCTCCGCGTCCTGAAGCCGCTGCCGCGCTCCGGCTCGGTGGAGATGAGCGCACGCGTCACCGACGTGTGGGACAAGGGCTCCGCGGCCGTCTTCGACGTGGCGGTCGAGAGCGAGTACTTCGAGGCGACGTGGTCGCTGTTCGCGCCGGGGAGCGGCGGTTTCGGGGGCGAGCGGGGCCCGTCGTCGCGCCGCCGTCCCGAGGCCGTCCCGGACGGCGTGCTGACCGTCGCCACCGCGTCGCGGCAGGCGGCGCTCTACCGGCTGCTCGGCGACCGCCACCACCTGCACATCGATCCGGAGGCGGCGAAGGCGGCCGGGATGCCGCGCCCGATCATGCACGGCCTGTGCACGCTCGCGGCCGTCACCCTCCCGCTCGCCGAGTCCCTCGGCGCCCACCCCGCCGACCTGGCCGAGCTCGAAGGCCGCTTCGCGGCACCCGTCTTCCCCGGCGACGCGCTCCAGGTGAGCACCTGGCAGGACGGCGACGGCGGAGCGGTCCTGTTCGAGGCGGCCGTGGACGGGACGACGGTCATCTCGGGCGGACGCGCCCGCTTCGGCGCGGCCCGCTAGTCGGCGGCGCGCTCGCCCGCCGCCTCTGGGACGACGCCGAAGGCGTTCTCGCGTTTGTGGAGCTCCGGGCGCCTTGCCTCGCGCCCGAACCGGGCTTTGCCCGGGGATGGGCCCGGAGTTCAACAACTCTTCATCCGCCGTCACGGAAGCGGCAGCGCCTGTTTCGTCGCAGCTCAGAGGCCTTCGGTCGGCGATAGACGTCAGCTTCCGACCAACGGCGGCAGTGCGCATGAGCAAAGCGTGACATTTATTCGTATTTGTCGAAAATGTCACCGTCGCAGTGCCGTCGTTCCCGCTCCCCCTCGGGGTTCCAGCCCCGGCCCGGGGACGACCGCGGAAAGGCATCCCGATGCGACGACTTCTCACGTTCGCGCTCCCCGCCGCCCTGAGCACGGCCCTGCTCGGCGCGGCGGCCGCGCCCGCGTCCGCGACCCCGCCCGGCATCCCGTCCGCCGCCACGGCCGCGAGCCGCCTGGCGACCCTGACCGTGGCCGCCGAGTCGCACGGGAGCACCTATGACCGCTCCCTGTTCCCGCACTGGATCACCATCTCCGGGACGTGCAACACCCGCGAGACCGTCCTGAAGCGGGACGGCACGAACGTCACCACGGACTCCGCGTGCGCCGCGACGTCCGGCAGGTGGTACTCGCCCTACGACGGCGCCACCTGGACGCAGGCGTCCGACCTGGACATCGACCACATGGTGCCGCTCTCCGAGGCGTGGGCGTCCGGCGCCTGGTCGTGGACGACCTCCCGCCGCCAGTCGTTCGCCAACGACCTCGCCGGCCCCCAGCTGTGGGCGGTGACCGACAACGTCAACCAGGCGAAGAGCGACAAGGACCCGGCCGAGTGGCAGCCCTCGGTCACCTCCTTCCGCTGCACCTACGCCCGCGCCTGGATCCAGGTGAAGTGGTCCTGGGGCCTGACGGTGGACAGCTCGGAGAGGAGCGCCCTCACCACGATGCTCGGCACCTGCTGACCGATCGCCCCACCGCTCCGGCGCCCGCGGGAAGCCTCCCCGCGGGCGCCGGCGCGGCGCGGGCCTTCAGCCCGCGCGGGTGAGAACGGCCCGCCTCTGCGACGTCATCCGGCGCGGTGGCGGAGCAGGGCGGTGGCGATGGCGACCTGGGCGGGGTCCAGGGCGGTCTCGCCGTCCTCGACGTCCCACAGCGCGTTCTGCAGAACGCGGCCGAGCGTCCAGCCGGTGGCCCGCTTCCGGTCCAGGCCGAGGGCCTCGGTGAGCAGGTCGAAGCGGCGCAGGACCGTCCGGGTGACCGCACCGCTCGCCACCACCTCCTCCCAGCGGTTGTCCAGCGCCGGCAGCAGGTCGAATCCGGGGTCGCCGGCGAGGGGCTTGGGATCGATGGCCAGCCAGGGCTCCCGCTCGGCGGCGAGGACGTTGTCGTAGTGCAGGTCCCAGTGCAGCAGGCGGTCGCCGGGTTCGCCGACCAGTTCGGCCACGGCCGAGGCGCACGTCCGCACCAGCCGCCGGTCGGCCGGGTCGCGCAGCGCGGGCACGGCCCCGGGAACCTCGTCGAGCATGGCGGCGGCGATGTCGGCCAGGCGGCGCAGCCCCTCGGGCGCGGGCGCCGCGACCAGGCGCACCAGCAGCTCGGCCAGCACGCCGACGGCGGTGTCGTCGTCGGCCACCGACGACAGCGGCCGGGCCGCGTCCAGGCGTTCGAGCAGCATCGTGCCGGTGTCCGCGTCGTGGTCGAGCAGGCGCACCGCTCCGTCGCCGTCCCATACGCGCAGGCCGACCGGTTCGGTGGCGTGCTCGTCGGTGACCGGCTGGAGCTTGAGCGCGGCGGGCGTGCCGTCGGCGCGGGTCACCGGCAGCACGAGCGAGGCCATGCCGTGCCGTCCCGGACCGTCCAGGCGCAGGGCCCAGCGCTCCAGGAACGCGTCGGCCAGGTCGGGCAGCGCCGCGATCCAGGCGCGGCCGGACGCGCCGAAGTGCTTGCTGTGCGAGGCGGCGAGCGCCTCGGGAACGTCGATGCGGATCGACGTGCTCATGGTTGACGTCTCCTTCGTGTGCTCCGGTTCAGGTCGCGTGTCACGAAGGAGACGTCGGCGGTGCCCGGCTTCCGGGCAGGGGTCAACGCATGCCGTGAAGCCTACCGGTCTTTCAGGACGGCGCCTCCTCGGCGCCGCGCCACATCCGCAGGTAGACCTCCGCGCCGCGCGCCATGTCCTCGGTGATCTCCGGCCCGCCGACCGCGCGGAGGTTGGCGATCCAGTCCGGGACGAGGCCGTAGTTGGCGACGCCGTCGGTGTTGAGGTCCCAGGTGCGCAGCCCGGCGCGGAGGCGGTCGAGCTTCACCGCCGGGTCGATCGGCGACGTGAAGGGGTAGCGCAGCGGACCCGCGTCCCCGCCCGTGCGGGGCTCCGGAAGCGCGCCCATGCCGTTGGCGTCGAGCCCGTAGCCGTAGCCGAACAGGCGGGCGGGATCGCGCTGGGCCTTGTCCCGCCGCCACTCGGCGGTGAACCGGTCGGCCGCGCTGCCGTACCCGGCCACCATGCCGCCGAGCCGGTAGACGCGGGGCAGGTACGTCGCGTCCATCCAGCTGTGGGACGAGACGACGCCGGGGTACCGCGCGGCCTCGAGGATGCCGAGGGTCCGGCCGGCGGCCTTCGCGCTCATGTGGTCGACCTCGACGATCATGTGCCGCTTCATCATCCCCTGCACCATGTACGCGCCGAGGTCGCTGAGCCCCCGGACGTTGCAGTGCGGGCCGCTCGGATAGATCGGGAGCGTGATCCCCGCCATCCCGAGCAGCTTCAGGATCGGCTGGAGGGCGTCGCCGACCTCGCCCGCCGGGGCGATCGTGTTGTCGTGGGCGGGGCCGGTGCACGTCTCGGCCTGCCAGAACCGCCCGGTGCCGACGAAGTTGGCGAGGTTGACGAACGCGCCCGCCACCCCGCCGTCGAACCGCACGCCGCACAGCGCGTTGTCGTACTTGTGGCACACGAACATCGAGGCCACGCCGAGGCTCCGCGCCTCGTCCAGCCCCCGGTCGATGTCGGCGCGCGTGCAGGCCGGGGCGCCGCCGACGAGCCGGCAGCCGAACGGCTCGGAGGTCTCGATGCCGAGGACGACGGCGAGCTTGCCGTCCTCGATGACCCGGCGGGCGTCCGCCGAGTCGCGCACGATCCGGAACCAGCCCTTGCCGGGGCCGCCGCTGCGCTCGTCGATGAAGGACTGCATCTCCCGCATCCGCTGCGCCTGGAGCCGGATGCCCGCCATCTCGTCGCAGGGGTTGCGCTTGAGCGGATAGATCTCGCAGAGCTGCCGGTTGTCCACCAGGTGGTTGACGAGGACGCGCTGCCCGGCCCTCCAGGACCGCTCCAGCCACTCGTAGTACACCTGCTGGTGGGTGCGGGAGTCGTAGGCGGGCCAGTCCTTGAACGTCGGCCAGCCGGTCGGGTCGTGCGTCCCGAACGGGGTGCCGTACCGGTTGAAGTTCTCCCACCAGGCGAGCACGCCGTTGCCGGCGTGGTCGGGGCAGTCGCGCAGCGCCTCCTGGATGCCGCGCGGGTCGAACGGCTTGCCGCACATGAGCGCGCCGCCGAACGCCTCGTACGCCATCAGGTGGCTGTGGGCGTCGACGTAGCCGCGCACCTCGCGCGGCTCGCCCTCCGCGTGCGCGCGGGGGACGGGCAGGAGGGCGAGCAGGAGAACGAGGAGGATCGGAACGCGGGTGGCACGGCGGACGGGCATGGGGGCACCTCGGCCGGGGGAGACGTCCAGTGGCTCTCCGCCGAGTGAAACACCGATCCGGCAAAATGTGAATAGTCCTCACATAGTGGCCGGTCAGCCCGGGTCCCTCAGGAGAGCGCGGTCAGGGGGACTCCGCCGCGAGCCGGTTGCTGAACCGGGCGAGCAGGGCGCTCTGGGACGTCTCCGGGACCAGCCGGCCGACCAGCGGCGGGATGCGCCAGTTCGCGGGATTGCGCCGCGCCATGCGGGAGACCAGGGAGATCTTCGGGTGGCGGGCCCTCTCGTAGGCGCGCAGCCCGGACGCCGGGTCACCCGCCCCGGCGAGTTCGCGGCCGAGGACCCAGGCGTCCTCAAGCGTCTGGTTGGCGCCCTGCCCGAGGGTGGGCGGCATGGTGTGCGCGGCGTCGCCGACCAGGGTGACCCGGCCCTCGCCCCAGACCTCGCGCACCTTGTTCCAGTGGTGCCCGAAGAACTCGACGTCGCCGTCGGCCGCGGCGGCGAGCACCTCCGGCACGGGGGACGCCCAGTGCCCGAAGCGCCGCCGCAACTCGGCGAGCGGGGACGCGGGCCGCGGGTCGCCGGGCGTCCAGCGCAGGTCGAACCACCACTGGAGCAGGCCGCCGCCCGCGGGCATGAGCCCGCACGCCCCCTCCCGTCCGGTGATCATGAGGTGGCGGTGGGTGCCGGTCAGCTCGATCCCGATCGGGCCGAGCCCCTGCCAGGTGCCGAACGCTGCGGGCCGCACGGCGCCGTCGCCCCACAGCTGACGCCGCACCACCGAGTGGTGGCCGTCCGCTCCGATCAGCAGGTCCCCGGTGTCGGTCGATCCGTCGTCGAAGGACGCCGTGACGCGGTCGCCGTCCTGGGTCAGGCCCGTGCAGGCCGCGCCGTGGCGGACGAGGTCCTCCGGCAGGCCGGCGGCGAGCCGTCCGAGCAGGTCGCGGCGGGCGATGGCCTTCGTCTCGAAGCCGTAGCGGGACGCGGCGTGCGCGATGTCCTGCCCGGTGCGCAGCCGCCCGGTGGACGTGAGGGCGTCGATCCGGTCGATGCGGTTGCCGGCGCCGTCCAGCGTCACGCCGAGGTCGTGCAGGACGGCGTTGCCGTTGCTCCAGATGAGCACCGCCTTGCCGCCCGTCCGGGGCCCGGGCGCCTGCTCGTGGACCCGCACCTCGTGGCCCGCGGCGAGCAGCGCGCGCGCGACGGCGAGGCCGCCCACCCCCGCGCCGATGACGAGGATCTCCATATCCCCTCCAAAGTGAAGTATCTCCGATACGAAGATACATCGCCCCGGAGTATCCTGCGCGGGTGGGTGCCGAACGGGCGGGAGAGGACGTCTTCCGCGAATTCCTGATCGCGGTCCTCCTCCACAACGAGGCGGTCGCCGACCGGCTCGGCCTGCGGCCCCTCGACGTCGCCGCCGTGATCCTGCTGGAGATGCGCGGCCCGCTGCCGGTGGGCGCGATCTCCGAGGAGCTCCGGCTGCCGTCCGCCTCGGCGACCCGGCTGGTCGACCGGCTGGAGAAGGCCGGCTACGCGCGGCGCGTCCGCGGCGAGCACGACCGCCGGACGGTCACCGTGGAGCTGGTCGAGGACGGCCTCGACGACTACCGCGCCCTCGCCGCCGGGGCCCGCCGCCACCTGGACGAGGTCGGCGCCCGCTACTCCCCGGAGCAGGCGCCGCTGCTGGTGGGCATGCTCGACGGCATCGCCGCGGCCTACCGGACGGCCACGGCCGAAGTGCGCGACGCCTAGCGGACGGCGAGACGGGCCGCACCTACACCCTCGTTTGCCGGGGCGAGACGGATGTACCGGTCACCGGGACGCCGAAGGCCGGGCGGGGGCGCGACCGGGATGATGGTGGCTCATGAGCGAGCTGACGGTTCCGGGGTTGGTGGCGCGGGCGGCGAGGGAGTTTCCGGACGCGGAGGCGGTCGTGGACGGGGACGTCCGGGTCACCTTCGCCGAGCTGCGCGAGCAGGTCCGCCAGGCGACGGGCGCGTTCGTCGGCGCCGGGATCGAGCCGGGGGACCGCATCTCCGTCTGGGCGCCGAACGGCCTGCGCTGGATCGTCACCGTGCTCGGCGCCCTCGGCGCCGGCGCGACGCTCGTCCCGCTGAACACCCGCTACAAGGGTGACGAGGCCCGGTGGCCGCTCTCCAAGGCCGGCGCGAAGATCCTGTTCGTGGAGGACGGGTTCCTCGGCATCGACTACCCCGGCATGCTCGGCGTGGACGGATCCGGCGCCCCCGGGCTGCCCGCGCTGCGGACGGTCGTCACGTTCAACGGTGCCGCGCGCCCGGGAGTGATCTCCTGGGACGACTTCACCGCCAAGGCCGCGCCCCCGGACGAGGCGGACGCGCGGGCCGCGGCCGTCGCGCCGGACGACGTCGCCGACATCCTGTTCACCTCCGGAACCACCGGCAGGCCCAAGGGCGTCGTGGTCACGCACGAGCAGAACGTCCGCACCTACCGGGCGTGGGCGGGCCGCACCGGCGTCCGGGCGGGCGACCGCTACCTCATCGTGAATCCGATGTTCCACACGTTCGGCTACAAGGCCGGCGTACTGGCGTGCGTGATCCAGGGCGCCACGATGGTGCTGCAGCGCACCTTCGACGTCCCCGAGACGCTGCGGCTCATCGAGCGGGAGCGGATCACCGTCCTGCCGGGGCCGCCCACCATCTACACCGCCCTCCTGGACGCCCCCGGCCGGGACGAGCGCGACCTGTCGTCCCTGCGGCTGGCGGTCACGGGGGCGGGGGACGTGCCCGTCGCGCTGGTGCGGCGCATCAAGGAGGAGCTGTTCCCCGAGGTCGTGACCGCGTACGGGCTGACCGAGTCGTCCGGCACGGTCACGGCCTGCTCGGTGGACGACGACGACGAGACCATCGCCACCACGTCCGGCAGGCCCATCGCCGACGTCGAGGTCGCGATCGTCGACGGCGACGGCGAGCGGGTCCCGCCCGGGACCGACGGCGCGATCCTCGTGCGCGGCTACAACGTCATGAAGGGCTACCTGGACGACCCGGAGGCGACCGCCGAGACGGTCCGCGACGGCTGGCTCGACACCGGCGACCGCGGGCGCGTCGACGAGCGCGGCAACATCACCATCACCGGGCGCACCAAGGAGATGTTCGTCGTCGGCGGGTTCAACGTTTACCCGGCCGAGGTCGAGAACGTCCTCGCCCGCCACGACGCCGTCGCCGAGTCGGGCGTCGTCGGCGTCCCGGACGCGCGCATGGGCGAGGTGGGGCGTGCCTACGTCCGGCTCCGCCCCGGCAGGACGGCCACGCGGGACGAGCTGGTCGCGCACTGCCGGGAGCGGCTCGCGAACTTCAAGGTCCCCCGGGAGGTCGTCTTCGTGGACGACCTCCCGAAGACCGCGTCCGGCAAGATCTGGCGCGTGAAGCTGAAGGAGCGCCTCTAGAGGGCGGCGACGACCCGCGCCCGGTGCTCGGCCACGGTGCCCCACGCCGAGTACAGGGCCCGCGCCTTGCGGATCCACAGCGACGGGTCGTACTCGTCGGTGTAGCCGATCGCGCCGTGCACCTGGAGCGCGGTCTTGGCCATCCCGTAGGACGCCTCGGACGCGGCGACCTTCGCGGCGGACACGTCCCGCGCGAAGTCCGGCGTCCCGTACGCCAGCGCCGCCCCGAACACCAGCGGGCGGGCGAACTCCAGCTCGACCATCGCGCTCGCCAGATGGTGCTTGATCGCCTGGTACTCGCCGATCGGGCGGCCGAACTGCCGCCGCGTCCTGGCGTACTCGACCGACACCTCCAGCAGCGCCCGCCCGATCCCGACCTGCTGCGCCGCGCACAGCAGCACGCCGAGGTCGGTGAACCCCGCGCCCCCGGGGACGCGGAACAGCCGCCGCGCCGGGTCCAGCGACCGGGCGGCCTCCCCGGCCGCCTTCCGCTCGACGCCGTCGGCGGTGAGCACCAGGTCGGCGACGTCGGCGTCCAGGGCGTGCGGGACGGCGAGCGTCACGACCGCCTCGCCCTCGGCGATGCGCGGCAGCCACGGCGACCCGCCCAGCAGCTCGGCGGCGGCGAGCGTCTCCACGTAGGGGCCGGGCGCGGCGGCCCGCCCCAGCTCCTCCGCGGCGACGGCCAGCTCGACGGGCAGCGGCCCGGCGCCGCCCGCCTCCTCCGGGACGGCCACCGCGAACGCCCCGGTCTCGGCGACCGCCGACCACAGCGCGCGCCCCGGCCCGGTGTCCCCCGCGGCCCAGGCGCGGGCCGCGTCGGCGGTTCCGGCCGCGCCCAGCAGCTTGCGCAGCGTCTCGCCGAACATCCGCTGTTCGGCGGAGAGAACGAACTTCACCGGGACCCCCTCGGCAGGCCGAGCAGCCGCTCGGCGATCACGTTGCGCTGGATCTCGTTCGTGCCCGCGTAGATGGGGCCGGCCAGCGAGAACACGTAGTTCTCCAGCCACTCCGACTCCAGCTCGCCGTCCGGGCCGAGCAGGTCGAGCGCGGTCTCGTGCAGCGCCACGTCCAGCTCCGACCAGAACACCTTGTTCAGGCTCGACTCCGCGCCGGCGTCGTCGTCCCGCGAGACCGTCTCGAAGCCCTTGAGCCGGTAGGCCCGCGCCCTGATCCACACGTCCGCGACCCGGTCCCGCAGCGCGTCGCCGGAGGCGTCCGCGCGCTCCTTCCACAGCTCGACGAGCCGCTCGGCCGCCGCGGTGAACCGGCCGGGGCTGCGCAGCGTGAGGCCGCGCTCGTTGCCGGCGGTGGCCATCGCGACCCGCCAGCCGTCCCCGGGCTCGCCGATGACGTCCTCGTCGGGGACGAAGACCCTGTCGAGGAACAGCTCGGCGAACGCGGGCTTGCCGTCCAGGCGCCCGATCGGGCGGACCGTCACGCCCTCCGCGTCCAGCGGGAACATCAGGTAGGTGAGCCCCTTGTGTCTACTCACTGCGGGGGGACGACCCCCCGCACCCCCCGGTTCGCTCCGCTCATCTCCGGACGCCTCGGGATCCGACCGGAACAGGCCGAATCCCCGGTCGGCGAACGCCGCCCGGGAGCTCCACGTCTTCTGCCCGTCCAGCAGCCAGCCGCCGTCGGTCCGGGTCGCCGTCGCCCGCAGGGCCGCCAGGTCGCTGCCCGCGCCCGGCTCCGACCACGCCTGCGCCCAGATCACCTCGCCCGCCGCCATCGGCGGCAGGATCCGCGCGAGCTGCTCGGGCGTCCCGTGCTTGAGCAGCGTCGGCGCCAGCAGGTTGATGCCGTTCTGGCTGACCCGCCCCGGCGCGCCCGCCGCGTAGTACTCCTCCTCGAAGACCAGCCACTGGAGCACCGACGCGCCGCGCCCGCCGTACTCCTCCGGCCACGACACCACGCCCAGCCGCGCCGCGCCGAGCGTCCGCTCCCACTCGCGGTGCGCGGCGAAGCCCTCCCCGGTCTCCAGCGACGGGAGGGGCCGCGCCGGGACGTGCTCGCGCAGCCACGCCCGCACCTCGCCGCGGAACTCCTCGTCCGCCGCCCCGAACTCAAGATCCATGCGACCCTCTTTCTAACAACTGTTTGGTAGAGTATCCGCCCCTCGCCGCCCCCGCCGCCCCCTCCCGCCCAGTGAGATCCCCGGCGGCCGGGAAACCCCCTCGGAAGCCGCCGCTCGGCGGTGAGGGGAGGCCGTTCGGCGCGTCGGCGCCGCCGCTCTCCCGCATCTGCCGGGGATGTCCTGTCGTGGGGCTCCTGGGCCGCCTTACGTTCGGGCCGTCCGGCAGGAGACCCACGCGGTGAGGACGGTCAGACATGCAGTCCAGAAGATGGCTTCTCGCGGTCGCCTCGGCGGCGTCGGCGGGAGCGGCGGCCGTGGCGTTCGCGGCCTCGGTGCCCGCCCGGGCGCAGGACGGGCCGCGCGCCGGAGAGGCCCCGGCCTGCGCGGAGGGGACGACCGTGCGGACCGACAAGGGCCCGGTGTGCGGGACGGCGGGGGACGGCGTCCGCTCCTGGCTCGGCGTCCCCTACGCGGCGCCCCCCGTGGGGAACCTGCGGTGGGCGCCGACCGCGCCGCCCGCGGGTTGGACGTCCACCCTGGAGGCGACCCGGCGCGGGAGCGCGTGCCCGCAGCCGCCCGGTCTCGGACCCGGCTCGACCAGCGAGGACTGCCTCACGCTGGACATCACCGCCCCTGAGAGGACCGGCGGCCGGCCGCTGCCGGTGATGGTGGAGCTGCACGGCGGCGGGTTCCGGCTCGGGGCGCCGTCCGACGGGACGCACCTCGTCAGGGAGGGCGGCGTCATCAACGTCGGGGTGCACTACCGGCTCGGGATCTTCGGGTTCATGGCGCACGAGGGGCTCGGCGCCCACGCGGGCAACTACGCGCTGCGGGACCAGCAGGCCGCGCTGGGATGGGTCCGGCGCAACATCGCGCGCTTCGGCGGCGACCCCCGCAACGTGACGATCTACGGCGCGTCCGCCGGAGGGTCGAGCGTCTGCGCCAACACCGCGTCCCCGGCCGCGAAGGGCCTGTTCCAGAAGGGCATCGCGCAGAGCGGCGAGTACAACTCGCTGCTCGGCGTGGACGTCCAGTGGCAGCCGCAGGACTGCAAGGCCGAGCTGCCGGGCGAGGACGAGGCCCGGAAGGCCGGTGAGCGGTTCGCCGCCGCGCTCGGCTGCGAGGACGCCGCCTGCCTGCGCGCCCTGCCCGTCGACAAGCTGCTCAAGCAGGCCGGCAACGGCATCGGACCGGACACCGGGACGCAGGGCCCGGTCGTGGACGGCGAGATCCTCCCGATGTCGCCCGCCCAGGCGTTCGCCGAGGGGAAGGTCAACAAGGTCACGCTGATGCACGGCGTCGACCGGGACGAGGTCCAGCTCCCGTCCGCCGACACCCCCGAGAAGTACCGGGAGTACGTCCGGCAGCAGTACGGGCCGCTCGCGAGCCGCGTCCTGAAGCTGTACCCGCTGGAGCGCTTCCCGGCGCCGTCCGCGTTCATCGCGTACCGGACGATCGTCGCCGACTCCAACTCCGTGTGCCCCGCGCTCCTCAACGACGAGCGGCTGGCCAGGCACATCCCGGTCTTCGCCTACCAGACCGACAACGCCGACGCCCCGCCCATGTTCTTCCTCGACCCGACGAAGCCGAACGGCTCCTACCACGTGAGCGAGAGCCCGTTCCTGTCGCCGTTCCCCGGCGGCGCCGAGCCGACCGCGAACCAGAAGGCGTTCGGCGCGCAGCTCACCGCCCAGTGGACGGGGTTCGCCCGCACCGGGAACCCCACCGTGGACGGGACGCCCTTCTGGCCGCGCTTCACGCCCCGGGACCCGGCCGTCCTCTCGCTCGTCCCGGCCGGGGACAGCCAGGTCACCCACGAGATCGCGGAGCAGCACCACTGCGGCTTCTGGAACCGGCACGCCCCCTTCGGAGGCTGAGCGCCTTGACGCCCGGTGCCACGACCTGTGCCGGACGTGACAGATGTCCCACCCCGCCCTTGATCATCGATCGGCCCCGCGGTTTCCATGTGCGCATGCACGCCACAGTGGTCGTCCTCGTGGTCGACGCCGGCGGGCGGCGGGAGGCCGCCGACGAGGTGATCCCGGTCGGGGTGGGGCGCGCGGTCCGGTTCGTCCGGCGGTCGGACGTCCGGTACGCCGAGGCCCACGGCGACTACGCCCGCCTCTACACGGGCACGGGCAGCCACCTCGTCCGGGTCTCGCTGGCCGCGCTGGAGGAGGCGTGGCGGGACGCCGGATTCGTCCGCATCCACCGGTCGCATCTGGTCGCCCTCGCCCACGTCGAGGAGATGGTCGTCGAGTCGGGGCGGTGCACGCTCCGGCTCGGCGACGCGCGGCTGACCGTCAGCCGCCGCAATGCCGGCGCCCTCCGCGACCGGCTCGTCCGGGGCGCCCTCCCCGGAACCAGAACCCCGTGAAGGAGATCCCATGCGTCACAGCAGACGGGCAGCGGCGCTCACCGCCGCCGCGTGCCTGGCCGTCAGCGCGTCCGTCGCCCCCGGACCGGCCGCGTCCGGACGCCCCCTGCGCGGCGACTGGCCGACCTGGCAGCAGAACCTGAACGGCACCCGGTACAACCCGGCGGAACGCGGTATCACGCCCGCGAACGTCGGCGGACTCAGGCTCAGATGGGCCTTCGGTTTCCCGAAGCAGGCGGGCGCCCCCCACAGCCAGCCCGCCGTCGTGGGCCGCACCGTCTATTTCGGCGGCCCGGACGGACGCTTCCGCGCCCGCGACGCCCGCACGGGCGCGGCCAAGTGGGAGTTCGACCTCGGCACCGTCGGGACGGGTTTCGCTCAGGTCCGCGACGGCGCGGCCGTCTCCCACGGCCGGGTGTTCTTCGGAGACACGCGCGGCTACATGTACGCCCTGGACCAGGACACCGGCAAGCTCGACTGGGCGAAACGGATCGACGACCACGTCAGCGCCACCGTCACCAGTTCCCCCATCGTCTACCGGGGCCGTGTCTATGTAGGCGTGTCCAGCGGCGAGAACCTCATGGGCAAGGAGCACCCCTGCTGCACGTTCCGCGGCCACGTCGACGCCCTGGACACCGACACCGGTGAGCTCGACTGGCGCTTCTACACCGTCCCGGAGCCGCGCCAGGACGGCACCTGGCCGAACGGGGTGCCGCGCTACACGCCGTCCGGCGCGGGCGTGTGGAGCAGCCCGTCCATCGACTCCGCCACGGGCACCCTCTACGTCGGCACCGGCCAGAACTACAGCGGCAGCGGAGGGCACTTCGACTCCGTCCTCGCCCTGGACGCCAGGACGGGGAGACCGCGCTGGACCCGCAAGATGACCGACGTCGACACCTGGCGCCGCGAGTGCAGCAGCCCGTCCCCCGAAGACCAGCAGTACTGCCCCAACCTCCCCGACGGCACCGCCCTGGACTTCGACCTCGGCGCCGCGCCCAGCCTGTTCACCGTGCACGGGCGCCGCCTCATCGGCATCGGCCAGAAGGTCGGCGTCTACCACGTCCTGGACGCCCGCACGGGGGAGATCGTCTGGCAGCGCCAGCTGTCCACGCCGATGCCGGGCGGCGGCCTGAGCGGGATCCAGTGGGGCGCGAGCTACGACGGCCACCGCCTCTACGTCGCCACCTACATGGCGAACCCGGGCACGCTGTTCGCGCTCGACCCGTCCAACGGCCACGTCGCCTGGAAGACGCCGAACCCGGCGGACGGCTGCACCACCGGCGGCGCGGCCCAGTACCCGAAGGTGTGCCGCCTCGGCCACCCGCCCGCCGTGACGACCACCCCCGGCCTCGTCTGGGAGGGCGGCATGGACGGCAAGATGCGCGCCTACTCGTCCCGCACCGGCGAGGTCCTCTGGAGCTTCGACACCATCGCCGACTTCCCGACCGTCGACGGCGGCACCGCCCGCGGCGGCTCCCTGGCCGGCGGAGGCGGCGCCGTGGTCTCGCACGGCATGGTCTACGTCCTGACCGGCGACATGTTCACGCCCTACCCCAACGACAAGGGCTACGCCCTCCTCGCCTTCAGCCGCTGACGCGGGCGACGCCGCAGAAGGCGTCCACCTCCGGCGGCTCATCGAACGGGGACGGCTCCGGCCGCCACCGCGACACCGGCACTACGCCCGGCGCCGCCCAGCCAGTGGTTCCAGATCCGCGCCGAATGCGGAGCCCGCGATCCTGTTGCGGTCGGCGCTTCCGGCGACCCGCTGGCCCATGCCGGGCATCCGGCAGGGCATGCACGACCTCTGATGTACTGGCCACGCCGCTCGGTCGAGCGGCTCGGTGGCGTTCGGGAGGTGCGTATGGTCAGCGAGAACACTGCCAGGCTGGCGGTACTGATCGATGCCGACAACGCGCAGGCCGCGATCGTCGAGGCCCTGCTGGCCGAGGTCGCGAAGTACGGGACCGCGCATGTCAAGCGGGCTTACGGCGACTGGACGGGCACCAGCCTGCGGGGCTGGAAGGAGCGGCTGCTCGACCAGTCGATCCAGCCGGTCCAGCAGTTCGCCTACACCAAGGGCAAGAACGCGACCGACGCGGCGATGGTCATCGACGCGATGGACCTGCTGTACTCCGACCGCTTCGACGGGTTCTGCCTCGTCTCCAGCGACAGCGACTTCACCCGCCTGGCCGCGCGCATCCGCGAGTCCGGCCTGACCGTGTACGGCTTCGGTGAGCGCAAGACGCCCAAGCCCTTCGTGGCGGCGTGCGACAAGTTCATCTACATCGAGAACCTGCTGTACGACCAGGACGCCACCACCCCGGCCGCCGCGACGCTCAAGCCGGCGCCCCCGACACCGGCCGCCAAGCTGAAGAAGGACGCCGCCCTCGTCAACCTTCTCCGCAACGCCGTCGAGGCGGCCTCCGACGAGGACGGGTGGGCCGCCCTGGCGTCCGTCGGCCACATCATCACCAAGCAGCGCCCCGAGTTCGACTCCCGCAACTACGGCTACGCCAAGCTCAACGAGCTGATCGCCGCGACGACGCTGTTCGTCCTGGACCGCCGCAGCCCCGGCGACGGCAAGGCGAACATCATCTACGTCCGCGACAAGCGCCACCAGGACAAGAAGTCCTCCTAGCTCCCTTCACGCGCGCCAGCCGGGCGAGGGCGGTGCGGGCGGTCTGGTGTGAAGACGCCGATGCCGTTGGCGACCGCGCGTTCTGAGCCGTCCGACGGGGTGTTGCGGACGGTCACCGCGGGCTCGCCGGGGGACCGGGCGACGAGCGCCGAGGAGCCGCCGCCGTCGAGGTTCACGGCGTCGTCGGCGCCGGCCTTGTCGAGCAGGGACGCCAGTTCGGCGACGGTCAGGCCGCCGCTGCGCTCGGACCTGCCGTCCACCACCACGAGGTAGAAGTGCCGGCCGTCGCGGCTCACCCCGGCCGCCGTGCGCGGCGCCGGGCCGGTGGCGCTCAGGCCGTCCAGCGGCCTGCCGTCGCGCAGGATCGGGAACCCGCCGACGGCGAACCGGAAGCGGACCGGCCCGGTGAAGCGGTAGGAGACCCGCACCCGGTCGCCGGGCTTGAGGCGGCGCAGCGCGCCGGCGCCCTTCTCCCGGCCGACGAGCACGGTCGTGCCGGACGGGATCGCGCCGCCGCCCACCGTGCCGGAGACCCCCGTCACGACGCCCCGCCGCACGGTCACCTCGGCGGTGTCCGTGCTGCACGGGTCGTTGCGCACCTTGTCCGTCCCGCACACCGCGCGCTGCCGCGACACCTCCCCCCATTCGGGACCGAAGGCCCCGACGCCGCCGACCGGGAGCGCGTACTGGTTGAGGCCGCGCAGGGCGATGGACGTCCTGCCGGAGCGGACACTCCCGGCCAGGCGAAGGCGCCCCACGTGCCCGCGCCGGTCGACGCCGACGCCGATGACGTCCTCGGCGGACGTGCCGGGCGGCAGCGAGGGCCCGAAGCGCTGCCCGTCGGGCACGGCGCCCTTGAGCGGACGGCCGCCGTCCACCTCGGGCCCGGACGACGACCCCGTGGGCGCCACCCCGGCATGGGTCTCGCTGATGTTGAAGAAGTCGCCGTTCACCCCGGCCACGGCGTTCTGCGCGTCCGCCATCGCCGACACCGTGCGCCTTGCGGCGACCACGGGGGGCCGCAGGAGCCCGACCCCGGCCTGCCGCAGGTCGACGTCCACCAGATTCCCGGCGACCGCCCCGCCGGCCCCGGACGTCTCGAACCCCCGCAACGTCGCCCCGGACGCGAGCCTCTCGGAGGAGGTGAACCGCACGTCCCCGACCTCGGCCGAGACGCGGGCCCGCGCCCCTGCCGCGTCGGCGCGCTCCCCCGACCCGGCCCCGTCACCGGCCGGCGCGTCCGCCCGCGCCGGACCCCACCCGACCCCGACCACCACGACCGCCGCCGCCCCCACGACCACCCACCTACCAGCCATCCGCCCGCCTCTCCACCCGGTGAAAGTCTGGTGATCATGGCGTGCTCGGAGTGAAATGCGGGCCGCTGCTCAGCTAACATTCGTGCAAGATCTTCTGACGCGTCTGGCTCGGTGGATGTCACTCAGAGCCGTCCAGACAAAGCGATCGGGTGGAGCCTCTCTCAAGGCCCCACCCGATGCGCCAGGTGACGAACTCAGGTCATGTGGACCAGCGGCGCCGCGCTGGCCGAGACCTCAGTGATCATCAGAAGGACGGCGGCCGTTATGGTCACCGTGAAGGCGCGTATCATCGGCGAAAGTTCCTGTTCTGGCAAAGAATTACACAACATTCCGGCGTGCGTTGCCACTGTACTGGCTGGGTCGGCGCGCTGTCGATCAGAACGGACCTTCGGCCTGACCAATCCACATATGATGCTTATGTCGGGTTTAGTAAGGGTTGATCTGTGTCTCCTGAGGCAGCCCGGTTTCAGGTGCCGGTGGCCTCGTCGAGGCGGCGGAGGCGGGTTCGGAGATTCTCAGCCTCGGCCAGGTCGAGGAACTCGAAAATTCGGGCGGCCTTCTCCCAGTACTCCCGGGTCTTGTCCTGCCCCTGGACGTGCAGGAAGGCGGTGCCGAGGCTCTCCAGTGTCTTGCCGATCTCGTCCGGCACGCCTATGCGGGCGGCGAGGTCGCCGGCTCGTTGGAGGTGCTCGATGGCGGCCGGGTACCGGCCGGACGCCGTCAGCGTCTCGCCCAGGTGCCGGAGGGCGAGCGCTTCCTCGTACCGCTCGCTAATGCTCTGAGAGATCGCCAGTGCACGCTCGTGATGGATGAGAGCCTCGCCGTAGCGGCCGGTGTCCTGGAATGTGGCGCCGATGCCAATCAAAGTCTCGACCTGGTTTCGCCGGTCGCCCAGTTCCATCGCTAGTGCGAGTGCTTTTCGATAGTGCTCCAAGGCCCTCTCGTGGTCACCGGTATGCCTGCTGACATTGCCCAGGTTGATGAGCATGATGGCCTGGTGCTGGCGTCCGAGCTCCGCCGCCGCGGCGGCCGTCCGCCCGTAGTACTCCACGGCCTTGTCGACGGCACCCATGCGCAGCATAAGATCGCCCATATTGTTGAGAGCCATTGTCCTGCCGCGCGGATCCTCGACCTCGGTGAAGAGTGCCAAGGCGCGGAGACGTAGTTGCTCGGCCTCCCGGTACCGACCCATGTACTCCAGATATATGGCGGTGTGATCGAGATTCTTTGCCTCGCCTCGCCGGTCGCCTAATGACCGGTGGATGGCAAGCGCTTCCTCCCCGTGGGCGAGTGCATCGGGGAACCGGGAGAGATGCCACTGGATGAGGCCGATGTGATCGAGGATGTCGGCCTCGCCGTGTCGTTCACCTACCGACCTGAAGACCGCCAGGGCTCTCTCGGCGTCCTCCAGCGCGCTGTCATACTCGCCGCCGCGGAACCGGACGAGACTGCGGTCCGACAATGCGCGGGCGAGACTCGGCCCGGCATCTCCGTCACCGAGGGCGATGATCGCGCGGGAGTGGAGTCGTTCAGCCGCATCCCAGTGGCCTTGCGACTCCAGGTATCCGGCGAGCACCCGGGCGAACCCGACAACATGGTCGGGCAGTCCCGCGCGTTCGGCTTCGGCAGCCGCGTTCAGCAGGCAGTGATGCTCAGTGGCGAACCACTTGGCGGCCTCCGCCTCATCCAGCGGCGAGGGGAGCTCCGGGGGTTGGTGGACCAGTTGCATGCCGTGCGCAGGGCGGTGCGGGGAGATCAGCCGGTCCGCCCGCTCGGCCGCGGCAAGGTAGAAGTCCAGGATCCTATGAACGATCCGGCGGCGCTCCTCGTCCGAGTCGGTCTCGCGGGAGAGGCGGCGGGCGTAGTCGTTCACGAGGTCGTGGAAGTGGTAGCGGCCGCCGACCGGTTCGGTGATCAGATGGCGGTCGAAGAGGTCCTCCAGGATCCGCTCGGCCTCCCGCACTGGGCGTCCGAGTGCCGCCGCGGCCGCGTGTGCCGTCAAGTCGGGCCCGGGATGCAGCCCGAACGCGCGGAAGGCGTCGCCGAGCGACGGGGGAAGCCCGCGATAGGAGATCTCGAACACGGTGGTGATCTCGCGCCCCTCGTCCCGCACCTCGTCCAGTCGCCGGTCGTCGGGGGACAACCGGACGAGGAGGTCGCGGGTGGTCCAGGCACGGCGGTGCCTCAGCCGGCTCGCAACCATGCCCACCGCCAGCGGCAGTCGCCCGCAACGTTCGACCACCTCCCTGACGTCGTCGCCTGCCTCGGCGCGCCCGGCCCCCGCGATGCCCGTGAACAGGGCCGTCGCGTCTCGCACCGGCAGGACGTCCAGCGAGAGCGGCCAGGAGTCGTGCAACCCGGTCAGCCGCCGGCGGCTGGTCACGATCACCAGGCATCCGGCGGACGCCGGCAGCAGCGGTCTCACCTGTTCGTGGCCCGCAGCGTCGTCCAGCACGAGGATCGCGCGGCTCGCCGCCAGTTCGGACCGCCACAACGCGGCGCGCTCGTCCAGCGCCCGCGGCACGCGGGTTGCCGGAAGCCCGATCATGCGGAGCAGCGTGTCGAGCGCGTCGGCGGGGTCGACTGGCTGCTGCCGAGGGTCGTGCGCGTGTAGGGAGAGGAACATCTGGCCGTCGGGGAAGTGCTCGGCCAGGCGGTGTGCCAGGCGGACGGCCAGCGCCGTCTTGCCGACGCCCGCCATTCCGTCGAGGGTGATGACGGTGACCGTGGACGTGCTCGGCGGGCCCGCGGGCCCCCGCTCCCGGACGGTCGGCACCATGTCCATGAGCTGCTGGAGTTCTTCGTCGCGCCCGACGAACACCCGCGGGTCGTGGGGCAGCGTGTGCGGAGACCGGTCGACGCTCAGCTGGGTGCCGGGAACACGCAGCAGCGCGGGGTCGGACCGCAGGATCTGCTGTTGGAGCTGCCGCAGCCCTGGACCCGGCTCCGTGCCGGTCTCCTCCACGAGGAGGCCGTGAGTACGCCGATACACCTCCAGCGCCTCGGTCTGCCGGCCGCACCGGTAAAGGGCCATCATGAGCCGCTCGACCGGCCGCTGGTCCTGAGGGTGGCGTTCGGTGAGATCGGACAGCTCGCGGAGGACATCGGCGTGGTTGCCGCGCTGGAGCTCCAGATCGATACGGTCGAGTGCGGCGGCGAGCAGTTCCTCCTCCAGATTGCGGCGGGTGCGCTCGGCCCAGTCGCCGGTGAGGTCGGCGAGCGGCTCGGCGCGGCAGAGCGCGGCCGCCCTTCGGTGATGGTCCAGGGCGTACTCGTCGTCGCCGCTCTCGGCTATCGCCCGTGCCTGACCGCGCAACCGCCGGAACAGATGCAGGTCGACCGCCTCGTCGGCGATGTCGATTTGGTAGGAGCCCTGTCGCGACACGAGGGCGACGTCTTCCACGCCTTCCAGCCGGTTCCGTAAACGCGCCATATAGGTGTGGAGTCCCTGGCGAGCTTTGGCGGGAGGGGTGTCGCCCCATACGCGAAATATGAGAATCTCAGCGGGTACAGGTTGCCGTGGAGTGAGCAGGAGGGCGGCCAGCACGCATCGCTCCTTGGTCGTTCCGAGGTCGCGCCGCTGGCCGTCGATCCACAGCTCAACGGGGCCTAAGACACGGAACTCCACCCGGCGCCCCTTTGTGGAAAATTTCCTCCTGAGCCGATTTTGGCATCGGGAGCCCGGCATGACCAGAGTTCCGGTCATAGTTCACATGGCCGCCAGGGGTCGCACCTACTTGCCGAGTCAGGCCGACTGCAAGTTTTCGTCAAGTTCTCCGATCGACACTCGATTCCAGAAGCGGGTCATTTCGATCCGCGACGGAGGAACGGATGACAACATCCGAGGTCGAAGGGGGTTCGTTGACGGGGCCAATGGGTTTCGAATGGCGCCGGGCGCTCAGCCGGTTCGATCCTGGCTGGTGGGGCGGACTGGGGGACCGGCGGACGGTGCTGGTGGTGGTGGACTCGCCCGATCTCGGGCAGCCCGTTCTGGACACGGCCCGGCTGGCGGGCGTCGATCCGCGGCTGCGGGTGCTCTTCACGGCACCGCCAGGGCCGTCCGAGGCGGCGGTCGGGGCGCTGCTCCGGGACGCGGGCGCCGTGCCGCTGCCCTGGCGCGAGGCGCGGTTGGGTGACTTCGCCCTCGTCGTCGCCGCTTCCTCGCTGCCCGGACAGGGGCCGTCGGCGCCGACGATCATGCTTCCGGGGACGGGTACGGAACGTGCATCGCACCCGGGGAGCAGGAAAGGACGCGGGGGGCCGGTGGTTCTCGCCTGCGCCCATGAGATGGACCGTCCCATGCCGACCGAGGCCGGGACGGCCACGGAGGTGGTGACCGTCGGCGACTCCATCCACGACCGGATCGTCGCGAGCCTGCCCTTCCGCGACTTCTACCGGCGTGCTCTCGGGGTGGGCAGGCATCGCAAACTCGTCGTCGTGGCGCTTCCTGCGGCCGGTGCCTCGGGTCGTTGCCAGGTTGCCCGCTGCGGTTCGGGAACTCTCGTGCACCGCCTGCTCACCGAACTGGCCGCCGAGGACTTCCAGGTCCTCGGTCTCCACGGACCTGGGCCGTACCCGTGTGCCGGCGGACCCAGCGCGACCGACCTGCGGAATGGCCTCGGGCTCCTGCCGCCGGACGCGGACTGGCGTGCCGCCCTTGTCGCCGCCGACTGGATCATCGGGCCGCCCGGCCCGGTGACCCGGTACGGCACGATCACCGGCGTCCCGGTAATGATCACCGGCGGCCTGCCTCGCGCGGGGGCGCCTCCCTCGGCCGTGCCGATCCCAGGCGGTGTCCGGCTGGTGGCGCACCGCCCGGTCCTGGAGCAGTTGACCGAGGCGGCGGCGCGATGGCGGCCGGAGCGCGTCCGGGCGGTGGTCAGGCGGATCACCTCGGAGCCGGGGCGGTTCGACCGCGCCGTCCGCCGCACGATGTACAGGCTCCTGCGCCTGCCGCAGCCTGCCACGATCCCCGTCGCGGAACCGGTCTCGCCGCCGTTCCGCATCGAGTGCCCGGCCGATCGTCCGATCGACGCGTGACAGAAAGGTTGTTATGGAGTGCACTATCCACCCCTGGGTGCCGGGCCCGTTCGGACTGGACGCCCGGCGGGGTGCGACGATGCCCGGGCAGCGCACCGTCCTCGCGGTGGCACACCATCTGACGGCGGCGACGCGGCTGGCGGACGTCATCCCGATGCTGGAGACCGACCGGAGAGTGGCCGTCGCCTACACCGCCGCACCGGCGTCGGTCTTCACCGGCGGACTGGACGCGCATCTGCGGGACCTCGGAGGGCTGGTGCTGCCGTGGTCCCAAGCGGTCACCACCCGGTTCGACCTCGTCGTGGCGGCGAGCCACGGGATGCTGGAGAA
The DNA here is from genome assembly GCF_039540335.1 of Actinomadura verrucosospora. Lineage (NCBI taxonomy): Bacteria > Bacillati > Actinomycetota > Actinomycetes > Streptosporangiales > Thermomonosporaceae > Actinomadura > Actinomadura verrucosospora. The sequence goes on from NZ_BAABEV010000020.1 coordinate 87,988, forward strand.
CCTGCACGGCCCTGTCATGACGGTCCTGCACGGGGCCGGCCCCGGCAAGCTGCTCGGCCGCCTGCGGGGCGCCGGACCTCCCGCCGCGCGGCCGGTCACCGGACTGATCAGAGAGCGGATCGTCGTCGCGGGACGGGTCGTGCCCTCGTCGATGGCCCTGGCGCACGAGCGGCATCTGAGCATGCTCGACCGCGAGTGTCCGGAGGCGCGGCCGGTCGCGTTCGTCTGCGGAGACCCGTGCCTGGACAGGCTGACGGCGAGTATGCCCTACCGCGAGGCGTACCGGCGGGCGCTGGGCGCCGTCGGCGGCAGGCGACTGGTCTTCGTCAGCTCCACGTGGGGCCGGGACTCGCTGTTCGGGGCGCACCCCGACGTCCTCTTGCGGGTGGCGACCGAGTTGCCGCGCGACGAATACCAGATCGTCGCGGCACTGCACCCGCACATCTGGTCGTGGTACGGCAGAAGGCAGGTGCTCTCATGGCACGCGGACTGCCTGCGACTCGGCGTCCGGCTACTGCCACCGGAGGAGGGCTGGCGCGCTGCGCTGGTCGCCGCCGACCGGGTGGTCGGCGACCATGGTTCGGTGACGTACTACGGCGCGGCGTTGGGCGTGCCGGTGCTGCTCGGTGCGTTCCCCGAGGACAGCGTGGCGCCTGGGACGCACACCGCCGGGCTCGGGGCGGTCGCTCCGCGGGTCGAGTGGGACAGGCCGCTCATCCCCCAGCTCGCCGAGGCCGCCCACGCGTTCACCGAGCGGGTGCACGACGAGCTTCGCCATGGCCTGAGCTCCCGGCCGGGGGAGGCGGCCCGCCTGATCCGGGCTGAGATGTACCGGTTGATGCGACTGCAGGATCAGGCGCGCCCGCCGGACGTCTTACCCGTCCCGGCGCCGTGTCCACCCGCCGTCCGCGTGCAGGCGGCGTGATGGTCATGCTGGTGCGGGTCTGGGAGGAGCCGGCCGAGCGCCGCGGTGCGGAACCGGATCGGGTCCTGGTCGGAGGCCGGGTGCTCCGGCTGGAGCGCTCGCCGGCCGGCGGCGCCCCTTTCGAGCCGCCGCTCGACGAGCATCTGGTGGCCGGGCCCGGTGAGACGTCGCGGGCCTTGCTCTCCTGTGCGGACGTGATCGTGCGGGACGGCGGTGAACCGGCACTGCACAGGGCGGCCTTCCCGGGATGCTTGATCGTTGCGGTGAACATGCAGGGCGGGTGCCTTCTGGTCGCGCGTGGCTGGTCGGCACGACTCGTGCCGGTCCTCGGGGAACGGTGCGGCGAGGAGGACGCGTCGGCGTACGCCTCTGCCATCCATGCCTGGATGGTGGCGGGACTTCCGCTCGACGCGATCACGCGCCTCACGGCCGTACGAGGCAACGCCGTCGCTCAGGTCAGGGTGCGGGATCCGGCTGTGCAGGCGGCTCCTGGGGCGCGGGCGGTTCGGACCGAACTTCGTCGAGCCGTTCCTTGACCGGTGCTGCCTGCGGGGCACCGAGCTCGGTGTAAATGGCGAGCGCCTGCTCCAGAAAGCGGCGCTCGTCTGCCGCGGCGCCCTGGTGCGCCGCCACTCTGGCGAGTTCCCGCAGGGCGCCGGCCTCCACGTGGCGCGCGCCCGCCTCCCGGGCGACGCCGAGGGAGGCGTGGAGCGCCTCCGCTGCCTCGTCCGGGCGCCCCGCCAGCAGACGGGCCTGGCCCAGGCAGGTCAGGGTCCGGGCCTGGTGGTAGGGCTCGTCGAGCCGCACGAACGTGTCCAGCGCGCCGGTCAGCGCGGCGTCGGCCTCACCGTGTCGCCCCCACGCGCTGAGCGCTTCGCCGATGTGTCGTTCCATGAGCGCGATGCCGCGTGGACGGTCGAGCGCCGCGTGCACGTCCCGCGCCTCCCTGAACAGGCCGACGGCGGGGGCCAGGTCACCAGTGGCGAACGCGACGAGACCGAGCCCTTCCAGGGCCGCCGCCTCGCCGAGCCGATGGCCGGTCTGACGCTCCAACGCGAGCGCGGCCTCGTACTTATCGCGGGCGGCGTCTATCTCCTGAAGGTTGAGGTGGGCCACGCCGAGGCCCTCCAGCATCCGTGCCTGAGCGCGCGGGTCGTCGCAGCTTCGGGCGGCGACGAGGCCTACCTCATACATCCGGATCCATGCCCGGTAGTGCTTGCGGTGGAGGAACAGCGGCCACCCCGCCTCGCAGAGCTGCCACGTCACAGGGTGCAGCCCGGCCTCATGTGCCTCCCGCGCCACCGCGGCGAGGTTGTCCCGCTCCTGTTCGAGCCAGGACAGCGCCGTGGGACGGTCCGTGAGCGCGCCGTTGCGCCGCTCGGACGCGTACTTGTCGCCCAGATGCCACCGTCCGGGCATCAGGAGGAGGTCGGCGGTGACCGCGGACGTGAGGTACCAGTCCGCTAACCGAGCCAGCGCCTCCATTCGGTCGAGTGCGGCTGTCGGTTCATGGGCCTTGTCACGGGCGTGCAGCCGTACCAGGTCGTGGAAGAAGTAGCGCTCGTCTCCGCCTTCGATCAGGAGGCTGGCGTCCACCAGATCGTGCAGCAGGTCTGCGGCGTGGTCTTCGTCTGTTCCGAGCAGGGCCGCGGCCGCGGCCACATCGAAGTCGTTCCCGGGATGGACGCCGAGCAGCCGGTAGGCACGTGCGTGGGCGTCGTCGAGAGCCTGGTAGGAGGTGTTGAACACGGCGTCCACCGAGATGTCTCCCTCTCCGGTGCGCAAGGCCGACAGGCGGCGCGCCTCGTCGTCGAGCTCGGCGACGGCGCGGGCGATCGGCCAGCGTCGCCGGGCGGCGAGGCGGGCGCCCGACGCGCAGACCGCGAGCGGCAGCGTCCCGCAGAGTGCCACGAGCGATCGGGCGTGCTCGCGTTCGGCCCTGATCCTCTCCGCACCGATCAGACGCTCCAGCAGTTCCAGCGCACCCGTCACACCGAGCGGATCGACGTCCACGAAGCGTGCGCCGTCCACGACGAGTCCCGACAGGCGACGCCGGGAGGTGACCACGACCAGTGACCCGCCCGCGCCGGGCAGCAGCGGCCTGACCTGGGCCGCCGAGACCGCGTTGTCGAGGAGAACGATGAGGCGGCTTCCCGTGGTCATGGATCGGAACAGTGCCGCCTGCTCGTCGATGCTGGGCGGGATGCTCTCCGGAAGCGCACCGAGCGCCCGCAGGAAGCGTTCCAACGGCTCGTCCGGGGGAAGCGGATCGGCTCCGGAGAATCCGCGCAGGTCGACGAATAACTGGCCCTCGTATTCGTCTTTCAGCTCGTGTAACCAGTGCAGGGCCAGTGTGGTCTTCCCTACACCGCCTGCCCCAGTGATAACGACGAGCCCCTGCCGCCCCGCGTGCGCACGCAGTTCCGCCATTTCGTCGTGGCGGCCGGCGAACAGCCCGGGCGCCGGAAGTTGTGCCGGAGCGGGAAGAGACGCGCTTCGCGGCATGGTGATGTGGACACCGCCGGCGATGGAACCTGCCTGGACGCTGGAACCCGCTATCGTTCCGGTCAGTTCGTTGGCCCACCGGTCCCGTTCGTCGGGAGACTGCACCATCGATCCATCCCATGACATGGCGGACGAGAGGATTCGCGCCCGATCCACTCTTCAAGTTACCTTGCCTTTCTGGATCGCTATTAATTGACGTTGCGGTCGAGAAAAATTCGGCAAGTCATGCTGGTTTCGGTTATTGGCTTGGCGGGGTCGTCGTGATGAACTGTGAGGGTGACAGATCCGATGACCGTCGCAGTCGCGACCGCGATGGCTGGCAAAGCAGTCGAGGTCGCCGGAGAACCGGTCCGGGCCGCCGTCGCCGAACTCTCTCGGCGAGTCCGCGAACGGTTCCGGGGACGTCCGGCTGACGAGGAGGCCCTGGAGAGAGCGGCCGGCGATCCGGCTCCCGACCAGATCGCCAGGCTCGCGGGCGCCGTCGAGCGCCTCATGGCCGAGGATCCCGGATTCGGCGTGGAGCTGCGGAATCTCTGGAACCAGGCCCAGACCAACGCCGCCGCCACGAACGACGGCGTGGTCAACGTCCTCAACGGCCGGGCCGGAAAGGTGATCCAGCTCAGGGACGTCCACGGCGACCTGAACATCGGCTGATCTCTCTTCGCGGCGGGGTCAGCCGAAGGTGGGGAGGCCGTAGCGGTCCTGGTCGGAGGGGCGGGGGGCCTCGGGGCCGTCGCGGCCCAGGCGGAGCATGCGGCAGACGCGGACCGTGCGGAACTCGCGGCCCCGGACGTTGAACCTGTGGCCCGGCGTCGCGCGGATGCCGTCGGCGATCGCGGTCCACTCGGCGAGTTCGGCGTCCGACGGGGAGTCGCCCTGGAACTCGCGGAGCCTCGGCATCAGGTCGGTGAAGTGGCGCGCCAGCCGGTCGCGGGCCTCCTCGGGGTCGTCGCCGCCGGTGAGCGGGGCCCAGGCCTCGCCGTCGACCTCCACCGCGATGAAGGTGGGCGGGAGCAGGACGACCCCGGGGTGCGTGCGGACCGCGTGCCGCGCCTCCGTGCGGACCATCTCCGGGACGGTGCCGGGCACCGGGAGCCGCCCGACGAGGTTCAGCCGGAGTTGCGCCTCCCACTGGCCGCACGGCGCGGGCGGGTCGAGCAGGTGGTCGCGCAGCAGGGCGTCGGCGGAGAGGTCGGCGTCGGTGGACCGGGGCGGCTCCATCACGCGGTCGCCGAGCAGGATGAACTTCTCCACCCGGATGACCCGGTAGCGGCGGTCGCCGATCTCCCACTCGTCCTTGGCGAGCTGCTCGCCCTCCTCGGGGTCGAGGCGCGCGGCCGCCGCGAGCATCGCGCGGGCGGTCGGGGGGTCGGTCTCCTGCGCGGCGGCGGTGCGGAGGTCGATCGCGAGGTTGTAGCGGGCGGTGGCCGGGCCGTCCGCGCCCAGCGACCCGATCCGCCATTCTTTCCCAAATTGCACCGCATGGCCGAATTCGGGGGATCCTGCGGGAAAGAGCTTGGGGTACCGCCGGATCCGCTCACCGAGTTCCCGGTCTCGGACGTCCGCGACCGGATCCAGCCGGGCCACCACGTTGATGTGGTCGTACCCGGGCATCAGCGGGAAGGTCATGCCCGCATCCTGGCCGGATGCGGCAACGCCCGCACGGCTTTTCCCGCATTCGAACGCCCGGAAGATTGGGAGTTGAGGTATTTGCAGCGGTTATTCGAGCGCCCTATCAGTGAGGATGATAACGGCTTTCGCATCGTCCGGTTTGGGGGGCGGAGGTGCCCGCCCGGGGGCCGTCCGGCACGGCGGCATGGGAGCCGACGCCGTGCCGGACGGCGGTCTCGCGGAGCGGGCGTCAGGGACTGCCGCAGGTGACGGACGGGGCCGCCTGATTCCCGCCCGGGGCGTTGACGGTGAACCCGAAGGAGGCGGACGCGCCCGGAGCGAGGTTCGCGTTCCAGCTCACCGGCTTCACCGTGACGACGTTGCCGCTCGTGCTCGGGGTCCCGTTCCACAGGCCGCTGATCTGCTGCCCCGAGCCCATCGTCAGGACGGCCGTCCACGAGCTGACCGCGCCGGCGCCCGCCGTGATGGTCACCTGGCCGTTGAAGCCCGTGTCCCACTGCGCGGTGCGGGTGTAGGCGCAGGTGACGGTGCCCGGATCGCCCGGGCCGCCCGGGTCCGTGCCGCCGAGGGCTTCGAGGGACGCGTTGTAAGCGGGCTTCTTGCCGTAGTTCCCGTCGAACAGCAGTGCTGCCCCCTCACCGGGGAAGACGTCGGGAATCCACGAGTACTTGTCGGTGATGCCCCAGACGGTGATGACGGTGCAGCGCGGCACGGCGAGGCACGCGGAGACGACCTTCTTGTAGTCGTTCGCCTGGGTGGCGAGCTTGGAGGCGTCGGCGGGCGTGGACATGCGGATGTCCAGTTCGGTGATGTGGACGTCCACGCCCAGGTCGGCGAAGCGCTGCATATTGGCCTGCATGTCGGACGGGACGCCCCCCAGCGTCAGGTGCGCCTGCAAGCCCACGCAGTCGATCGGGACGCCGCGGGCCCTGAAGTCCTTGACCATGGCGTAGACGGCATTGCTCTTCGCGTTCTGGCCGTCGATGTTGTAGTCGTTGTAGCAGAGCTTGGCGCCGGGGTCGGCCGCGCGCGCCGCCCGGAACGCCTCCTCGATGTAGCCGTCGCCGATGACGCGCTGGAACACCGAGTCGCGCCGCGCGCCGGAACCGTCCTGGAACGCCTCGTTGACCACGTCCCAGTAGGCGATCTCGCCCGCGAAGTGGCCGGCCTCCTTGGCGATGTGGTTCCGCATGGCGCTCAGCAGGTCGTCGCGGGAGGAGATGGCACCGACCCAGCCCGGCAGCTGGTTGTGCCACACCAGGGTGTGCCCGCGGATCTTCATGCCCTGCGCCTGGGCGTGGCCGACGAGCTGGTCGGCGGCGCCGAAGCCGAACGAGTTCCTCGACGGCTCTGTGGTGTCCCACTTCATCTCGTTCTCGGGCGTGAGCTGGTTGAACTCGCGGTCGAGCGTGGAGACGTACGCCGACTCGCCCATGTGGGACTGGGCCGCGGCGGCGCCGAAGACCCGGCCTTTCGCCGCGGCGGCCTCCTTGAGGGTGCCCGGGGCGGCCGACGCGGGGAGCGCGACGGCGACCAGCGCCGCCAGGAGCAGTGCGCTCGCGCCGAGCAGCGCGAGAAGTGCTCTCCTCATGGTCTCCTCCTTGGGGTGGGGGACGAGAACCACCGAAAAGTTTCGATATCTTTTCGGTAGCCGAAGGGAAAGTAACCCCAGGAAACTCGGGCGTCAACGGTCTTTCCTTGTTTTCACAGGTCAGTGAAGCTTGCTGGTGATCCGGTCCGAGATCGTCCGTCGAAAGTTTTCGGACTGTGCTGGCGGGAGAGCCGGTCTCGATGCCATCTGCTGATCGATTCCGTTCGATCGAAGGTCGTTTTTCTCGATCGAGAAAAATGTGCGGCGAAAAACGTCGGACGGACCATTGAAATAATGATCGATAGGGCATCTTCCCAGAGAGGGGCGGAACGGAATCCATTCACATGCCAGTCGTTTTCCGCTGCCCCGGAACAGTGGACCGCGGCGTCCGGCGGGCTCCGCGGCGGAAGGGAGATCGATGGGAGATGCGGCAGTGCCGCGCGCCGACCTCGTGCTGGAGGGCGGCGGCGTGAAGGGCATCGCGCTGGTCGGCGCGATCGCCGAGACGCAGGCGCGGGGATATCGGCTCGGCGCGCCGGCCCGCGTCGCGGGGACGTCCGCCGGCGCCATCGTCGGAGCCCTGCTGGCGGCCGGGATGCCGGTCCCGGAGATGGTCGAGCTCATGCGGAAACTCGACTACCGGTCGTTCCAGGACGGCTCGCGCTTCGCCGTCGTACGGGGCCTGTCTCTGCTCACCACCCTCGGGCTGCACAAGGGCGACGCCCTGCACCGGTGGATCTCGGCGCGCCTGAAGGAATGCGGGGTCGAGACGTTCGGTCAGTTGAGACTGCGCGATCCCGATTCGGCGCTCCCGCCGGAGCGCGCCTACAAACTCGTCGTCGTGGTCTCCGACGTCAGCAGCGGGCGAATGGTCCGCCTGCCATGGGACTACGAACGGTACGGACTGGATCCCGACGAGCAGCCCGTCGCGGACGCGGTGCGCGCCTCGGCGTCCATTCCGGTGTTCTTCCGGCCGTGCCGCGTCTGCCGCAAGGACGGCCGCGCCTGCGTCCAGGTGGACGGCGGGATGCTCTCCAACTATCCGATCACCATCTTCGACCGGGAGGACCGCGAGCCCCGCTGGCCGACGTTCGGAGTGAAGCTGTCGGCCCGCCCCCTTCCCGGGGGCGTCTTCCCGCAGTGGCGCGCCGTCCGCGGCCCGGTCGGCTACGGGCGCGCGCTCGTCTCGACGATGGCGGAGGCGCACGACCGGGTGCAGATGGACGAGCCGGCCATCGTGGCCCGCACCATGTTCGCCCGCACCGACGGCGTCCTCGCGACCGACTTCGACCTCGACGCGGCGACCCGCGACCGTCTCTACACGGCGGGCCGCGAGGCCGCGGCCCGCTTCCTGGACGACTGGGACCACCGCGCCTACCTGGCGCGCCACCGGGCTCCCCGCCCCCTCGCGAGCCCGGCCCCCGACTGACCGCGCCGATCCCGGCCCCGGGTCAGAGGGTGGCGGCCAGCTCGTCGAGGGCGGTGGTGAGCACGTCCACGCCCTTCAGGAACTCGGCGATCTCGATGTGCTCCTCGTCGGAGTGGTCCAGCGAGCTGTCGCCCGGCCCGTACGTCGCCATGGGCACGTCCCAGTGGGGGGCGACGGTGTTCATGTCGGACGTGCCCGTCTTGAGCGTGGGCCTGGGCGTCCCGCCGTGCCGCCGGATGGCCGCCGACACCGCCCGCACCACCGGGTCGGCCCGCCCGCGCCGGACCGCCGGGACGTGCCGGACGATCGTGACCTCGCCGCCGTTCGCGCGGGCGCGCAGCCGCTCGGCCAGGGCCTCCGCGTCGTACCCGGGCGGGACGCGGCAGTCGACGTCGAGCCGCGCCTCGGTGAGGTCGCCGTGGACGCCGCGCAGGGTGGCGGCGGGCAGCCCGAACGCGCCGTGGTCGCGCTCGGGGCCGAGCGCCTCCAGCAGGTCGTGCCAGAACGCCACCGCGACCTCGGTGGCCTTGGCGGCGGGGTTCGTGGAGTGCGTCGCGGCGCGGGCCACCCGGTACCCGATGTCGATCTTGCCCTTGTAGCCGAGCACGACCCGCGACCAGCCGCTCGGCTCCCCGACCAGCAGCGCGTCCGGCGCGGGGACGGTGCGCGCCAGGTGCTCGCCGCCCCGCGACAGCCGTTCCTCCTCCACCGCCCCCACGACCCGCAGGGTGCCGGGGAACGAGGGCCGGGCCGCCGCCGCGCTGATCATCGCGGCGAGCGGCCCCTTGGCGTCCGCGGCGCCCCGGCCCACGAGCCGGCCGCCCTCGCGCCGCGCGGGCAGCGGCCGGTCGACGGTGTCGAGGTGGCTGAGCAGCATCACCACGGGCCCCCGGCCGGTGCCGATGTCGCCGATCACGTTGCCGGCCTCGTCGCGTCCCGCGGCCATGCCGAGGTCGTTCATGACCTTCTCCAGGTACCGCGCCAGCTCGTCCTCCCGGCCGGACGGGGAGGGGATCGACAGCATCGCGTGCAGCAGGTCGACGGGGCCGCTCATGTGATCTCCAGTGTCGTGCCGGCGCCGTCCAGGGCCGCGGTGACCGGGCGGGGGATCCGCCCGTCGCCGATCGACACCCGGGGGACGCCCGCGAGCAGGGCCTCGCGGGAGGCGATGAGCTTGCGGTGCATGCCGCCGCTCGCCGCGTGGGGGACGGGGCCCTCGCGCGGGAGCGGGCAGCGGTCGAGCAGGGAGCCCTCGTCGGACGGGTCGCGCAGCACGCCCGGCGCCGCCGTCAGCAGGACCAGCCGCTCGGCGCGCAGCGCGCCCGCGACCGCCGCCGCGACCCGGTCGGCGTCCACGTTCACCGGCGCGCCGTCCTCGCCCAGCGCGGGCGGCGACACCACGGGCACGAAGCCCGCGCCGACCAGCACGTTCAGCAACCGCGGCCGGACACCGGTGAGCCGCCCGCTGTGGTCGTCCCGGACGATGACGGTGCGGCCGTCGCGCACGGTGCGCTGCGCGGGCTTGCGCCGCGCCCGCAGCAGCCCGCCGTCCAGCCCCGTCACTCCGACGGCCGGGACGCCGCTCGCGGCCAGGGCGCGCAGCAGCCGCGGCTTGACCCGCCCGGCGAGCGCCAGCGTGAGCACCTCCAGCATGGCCGGATCGGTGTGGCGGCTGGTCACGCCGCTCGGCGAGACGAGGGTGCGGGCGGGCACGCCGAGGTCCGCGGCGAGCCGGTCGACGTCGGCGGCGCCGCCGTGCACGAGGACGGCCCGGCCCGCGAGCCCGGCGAGGTCCGCGCACACCGTCTCGGCGGGCACCGCACCGCCGCACTTCACGACGACGATCCCTCCCGCACCGGCCCCCATCAGACCGGGTGCAGGCCGGGGAACCCCAGGCCCAGGGTCTCGGGCTGGCCGGTGCGAATGTTCAGGCACTGCACCGCGGCGCCCGCTCCGCCCTTCACCAGGTTGTCCAGCGCGGCGATGGCGGTGATCCGGTCGCCGTCCACCGCGAAGCCGACGTCGCAGTAGTTGGACCCGGACAGCAGCTTCGGATCGGGGAGCCGGTGCGTTCCCGTGCGGTGCGCGACGATCCGCACGAACGGCTCGCCGGCGTAGCGCTCGCGGTAGGCGCGGCGGACGGCCCTCTCGTCGGCGGAGGCGGAGCCGGTGGCGTGGCAGACGACCTGCACTCCGCGCACGGCCTCGACCCCGGTGGCGGTCATCCTCGCGTTCAGCCCGGTCAGCCGCGCCACCTCCGCCTCGTGGCGGTGCCGCACGGGGGCGAACACCCGCAGCGCGCCGCTGCGTTCGGCGTGCAGGTTGGCGTCCCCGGCGAGGGCGCCCGACCCGCTCGACCCGGTGCGGGCGTCGATCTGCACGTCCGGGCCGATCAGCCCGGTCAGGGGGTGCAGCGCCAGGATCGCCGCCGTGGCCATGCACCCGGGCACGCTGATGAGGTCGGCCTCGGCCAGCTCCGCGCGGAACAGCTCGGGGACGCCGGGGACGAACGCGCCGAGCAGCCCGGGCGCGGCGTGCGGGACGCCGTAGTACCGCTCGTAGACGGCGGGGTCGGGGTCGCGGAAGTCGCCGGAGAGGTCGATGACCGTCCTGGCCCGTCCCCTCATCTCGGGCAGCAGGCTCATGGTGGCCTTGTGCGGGGTCGCCGTCAGCAGCACGTCGCAGGCGCCGAGGTCGTCCGGGGCGCTGAACAGCAGGTCGGTCTGGGCCCGCAGGTTGGGGTGGACGGAGTCCACGCGGCGGCCGGGGAACCGGGTCGAGATCGCGTGCGCGACCTCCGTCCCCGGATGGCCGATGAGCAGCCGCAGCAGCTCGCCGCCGAGGTATCCGGCGGCGCCCAGGACGCCGACCCGGATCACGCCGCCTCCAGCAGGTGGGAGACGATCGCGTCCGCGACGTCCACGTCCTCGCCGTGCGCGTCCTGGAACCCGCGGAACTCGACGTTGTGGTTGACCTCCAGGACGAGCGGCCCTTCGGGGCCCTCGATCAGGTCGACGCCCAGGATCCCGCCGCCCACGGCCCGCGCGGCCCGCAGGGCCGGCTCGACCAGGTCGGGCGTGAGCGGGCAGGGCTCGGAGCGCGCGCCCCGGGCGGCGTTGGTGCGCCAGCCGTCCGAGTAGCGGTACGTCGCGCCCACCACCGTGTCCCCGGCGACGATCACCCGGATGTCGCGTCCCGGTTTGTCGACGAGTTCCTGCAGGTAGACGATGTGCTGGAGCGGGGAGGGCAGCGCGGCCCGGTGCTCCAGGACGGCCTGCGCCGACTCCCGGTCGCGCACGGCCGCCGCGAGCCGTCCCCACGACCCCGTCAGCGGTTTGATCACCACGGGGAAGCCCAGCCGCTCGGCGGCCTCGGCGCCCTCGTCCGGGGTGAGCGCGACCGCCGTGCGCGGGGAGGGGACGCCGGCGCGCTCCAGCTCCAGCGAGGTGCGCAGCTTGTCACCGCACACGGTGATCACCTCCGACCGGTTGACCGTCGGCACCCCGCGCGCCTCCAGGATCATCGACGCGTAGAGGGCGCGGCTGTGGGAGATCTCCCGGTTCAGCGCCGCCGCGTACCGCGGCCCGGCGCTCGCCGCCCCACCGCCCAGTTCGGCGCTGAACCGCCGGGTGTCCACGTGCGCGTACGGCACGCCGCGGCGCTCCAGCGCGGCGAAGACGCGCTTCTCCTCGTACCGCACCCGGGAGGCCAGCACGGCCACCGGCCTCACTCGCCCCAGTCCTCCTCGATCTCGGGGGCGAGCGCGAGGGTGACCGGGTCGAGGCCGACGACCTCCAGCTCGCTGGAGCAGTCGGCGCACTGCGCGATCTCGCTGAGCCGGACGGGCTCGGCGAGCTGGACCGGGCCCTCACACTCGGGACAGGTCTGGGTCATGCGTGCCACCTCCGTGGGTTCCGCTGGTCAGGTGCAGCGCGGCGGCGACGACCGCGCCCGCCGTGATGCCGTACCGGTCGAGCAGGTCCTCCTGGCCGCCCGCGCGCTCGGCGAACGTGTCGGGCATGCCGACCCGCGCCACCCGGGCCGGCGCGTGCTCGGCGAGGGTCTCGGCGACGGCGCCGCCGAGGCCGCCCGAGCGCCAGTGCTCCTCGACGGTGACGACGCCCGCGGTGCCCTCGGCCGCCGCGACGACGGCCGCGACGTCGAGCGGGCGCAGCGTGTGCAGGTTGAGGACGGCGGCGCGCACGCCCTGCCCGGCGAGCCGGTCGGCGGCGCGCGCCGCGGCCAGCACCGGGTGCGGTCCGCAGGCGACGATCGCCACGTCCCCGCCGCGCCGCAGCCACTGCGCCCGACCGATCTCGAACGGGCCGCCTCCGGGCGCCGCGCCGTCCAGGTCGGGGGTGGCGGAGCGGCCGAGCCGGATGTAGGCGGGGCCGGGCAGCGCCGCGCTCTGCCGGACGGCCTCGCCCGCCTGCCCGGCGTCGCCCGGGACGACCACGGTGAAGCCGGGCAGCGCCCGCATGATCGCCAGGTCCTCCAGCGCGTGGTGGGTCGGGCCGAGGTGCCCGGCGGCCAGCCCGCCGTGGGTGGCGACGATGCGGACCGGCAGCGCGTTGTACGCGATGTCGATCTTGATGGCCTCCAGCGCCCGGGTCGCGGCGAAGGTCGCCATCGTGGTGACGAACGGGACGTTCCCGCTGGCGGCCAGGCCCGCGGCCGTGCCCATCAGGCTGTGCTCGGCGATGCCGAGGTTGAGGTAGCGGCCGGGGACGCCGGCGAAGGCGGCCGCCTCGAACAGCCCGGTGTCGCTGTCCAGGCAGTACAGCCGGTCGTCGGCGCGCATCAACTCCGGCAGCAGGTCGCGGTACACCTCCCGCGCGGAGCGCGGCCGGGGCGTCTCCTGGGCGCGGCCGGCCGTCATGAGACGGCCCGCCTGCGCCGGGCCTGGAGCACGGCCAGGGACCGCTCGGCCTGGCGGCCGCTCAGCCTGGCGTAGTGGCTGCGCGTCTTCGCCTCCAGCGACGGCAGGCCGCGCCCCTTGACGGTGCGGGCGAGGACCACCGTCGGAGGCCCCTCTCCGGTTCCGCCCGGGGCGAGCGCCTCGCGCAGCGCGCCGAAGTCGTGGCCGTCGGCCTCGCGCACCGTCCAGCCGAAGCTGCGCCAGCGGTCCGCCAGCGGCTCCAGCCCGATCGCGTCCTCGGTGGGGCCGGTGATCTGGAGGCGGTTGCGGTCGACGACGGCCGTCAGGTTGCCGAGGCCGAGCGAGGCCGAGGCCATGGCCGCCTCCCAGACGGCGCCCTCCTGCAGTTCGCCGTCGCCGAGGACGGCGAAGCAGCGGCGGCCCCGGTCGGCGACGGCGAACCCGTTGGCGAGCGCGAGCCCGTGCCCGAGCGATCCGGTGGGCATCTCCACCCCCGGCACCGCGCGGACGGGGTGGCCCATCAGCCGGCTGCCCGGCCGTGAGTACTCCGCCAGCTCCGCGACGGGGAAGTAGCCCCGCTCGGCCAGCACCGCGTACAGGCACATCGCGCCGTGCCCCTTGCTGAGGATGAAGATGTCACGCTCCAGCGCGGCGGGGCGGCGCGGATCGACCCGCATCACCTCGAAGTACAGCAGGGTGAGGATCTCCACCAGCGACATCGAGCCGCCGAGGTGGCCGCCCTCCGGCCCGGCGCACATCCGCACGATGTGCTCGCGGACCCGGTGGGCGACCGCCGGAAGGTCCGCCGCCGGACCGGCCGGCGCCGGCGCGCCCATCAGCGCCCGCCGGGAAGCGAGGCGAGCACGAAGTGGCCGGGCAGGTGGACGGCGAGGCCCTCGCGGATCTCGGCCACCAGCGCGTCCCCGTCCAGCCGGATCGTCGAGGACCGGCGGTCCAGCAGCGTCGCGGCGGCGGTGAAGTCGCCGACGAGGGCCGTGCCCGCGGGCACCATGCGGGTCCTGCTGACCTTGACGCCCTGCACGGCGAGCCGTTCGAGGAACGCGCCGTCCGCCACGAGCGGCCACCAGTCGTCGGGGTGCATGACGATCCCGTCCGCCGACCCGCCGTACCACTCGCACAGCGCCGCCGTCGCGAGCAGGGTCCGGGCGGCCGAACCGCCGTCCGCCGGGTCGGAGGGCCGTTCGCGAAGGCCGGGGACGCGCAGCAGGCCCTGGATCGGCCCCGTCCCGTTGAGCAGGACGTCGTTCTCCGCCGTGCCGAGCCGCACCAGCAGGCGGTAGTCGACGAACGCGGCGAGCGCGGCCGGGTCGGCGAGGATCTCCTTGGGCACCGGCACCGAGGCCCGCACGACCTGCGTCCGGACGGTCGCGGAGCCGACCTCGAACTCCCACTCGGGGGCGGCGTCGTCCGGCGAGGTGTTCTCGGCCCGCTCGGTGAAGACGGTGACCTCGTCGGCGTCGACGACGGCCTTGCGGAGCAGGTGCCGGACGGTCAGGCGGGGACGGCGCTTGGCGGGCGGGAACAGGTCGCTGATGGAGGCGCGTAGCTCGACCGCCGCGTCCGGCCCGTGACGGGCGTGGGCGAGCGCGAACTCCTCGCCCGGGCTGCGCCGGGTCAGCTCGGGGTCGTCCAGCATCATGCGCACGTCGGGCACCGGCATCTCGGACATGGTCAGACCCCCAGGGAGCGGCCGCCGTCGACGACCTGGACGGTGCCGGTGACGAAGCTCGCGCGGGCGCTCAGCAGGAACACCCCGGCCGCCGCGACCTCCTCCGGCCGGGCGACCCGGCCGAGCGGGATGCCCGCCTCCCGCGCGACGCGGGCCGTCTCCGCCTCGGGTTCGCCGGTGAGGCCGGACAGCAGCGCGTCCGTCGCGGTGTATCCGGGCGCGAGGACGTTGACGGTGACGTCCCCGGGGCCGAGTTCGTGCACCAGGGTCTTGGCGTAGCCGACGAGCCCGGTCCGCACGATCCCCGAGAGCGCGAACGCGGGGATGAGGTCGCGGATCGTCTCGCTGGTGATCATCAGGATCCGGCCCCAGCCGGCCTCCCGCAGGTGCGGCAGCGCCGCCTGCGCGAGCCCGATGTGGGAGACCATCGCGAGGTCGAGGGCGGCGCGGTAGTCGTCCGGGCCGAACGCCCCGGTCGGCCCGGCGGGCGGCCCGCCCGCGTTGGTGACCATGATGTGGACGGCGCCGTGCTCGGCCGCGGCGTCGTCCACCCAGGCCCGCGCCGCCTCGGTGTCGCGCACGTCCAGCGCCCGGGTGCCGACCTCCGCGCCGAGGTCCGCGCGGATCGCGTCGCGGGCCTTGGCCAGCCGGCCGGGGTCGCGGCCCGCGATCGACACCGCGGCGCCCTCGCGGACCAGGTCGCGGGCGATCGCGAGGCCGATGCCCGCCGACCCGCCCGCGACCAGGGCCACCTTTCCGTCCAGTCCGAGGTCCACGTCACACCCTCTTCTCGTAGCCGTACCGGTGCAGCAGCGGGAGCGCCATGAGCGTGGTGGCGGAACGCTGGGAGCGCGGGAGCGCGGCGTGCCACCTGCGGTCCTCCTCGATCCGGGTCCGGCCGCGGCCGAACCGGTTGGGGTTGCCGGTGACGGTGTGGTTGCCGCCGAGCTCGACCGTCCCGTCGGCGGCCACGGGGTTCGGGCCCTCGTGGCCGAGCAGGTCCAGGATGGTTCCGACCGCGGCGCGGGGGCTGCGGACTAGCGCCTCGTAGCGCATGTGCAGCGAGCGGTCCGGGTGCGCGCGGCCGACCGCCTCGGCCGCCAGGTTGAAGCCGGTCCAGTGCCAGGTGCTGTTCAGCGCGGAGCGGCGGCCCGTGTACGCCTTGGGCCGCAGCCACGAGCAGGCGACCGCGCGGGGGTCGCGGATCAGGTGGACGTAGCGGCCCTCCACGCCCGGCAGGGACGCCAGCAGCGCGGCGTCGGAGGCGAACTTGGAGCTGTCGACGATGACGCGGGCGCCCGAGACCCGGGCGATGGCGCGGTAGGCGGCGGCGAGCGCGTCCGGCCACCCGTTGCGCGGCGGGTCGCGCAGCACCCGCCAGGTGTGCCGGGTCCGGTACGCGTCCTGCCAGGCGACGACCTCGGCGGCGTGCCGTTCGAGGGACGTCCCGGGCGGGCGGACCTCCTCCAGCACCGCGGACCAGAACGGGCATTCGCGATGGCCGAGCCCGCACCCGCACCTGCCGTTGCTGCCCGTTCCGAGAACCCCGTTCAGCCAGAGGAAACGCAGTTCGCCGACGTGCACGATCCCCGGGGCCTCGGCGAGGACGTTGCCCAGCATGGTGCTGCCGCTGCGACACCAACCGGTGATGTAAAGCACCTTCATTGGCAAAACCGCGACCTTCCGGGGTGTACCGGCACAAGCTGGTCGGGAACATAAAAACATGATCTTCCGTAAAGTGGAACCATCAAGAGAGGAACAGGATTGATTCGTCTTTTTGTGACGTCATGACATAACAGAGCGGGGTCGTGATGGCCGGGACGGCCAGCGCTCCGCAATATCGGCGGGCACGCTGGTGGGGGCGCCGGTGAGCGCCTGACGTGGGAGCGGCTCGCGTCAGCGGCCCCAGGCGGGACGCTCGACGATCTCGACGGCGGCGCACGTCCAGGCGAACCCGGCGCCGATCCCGACCAGCAGCACCCGGTCGCCCGCCCCCACCCGCCCGGACTCCACCAGATCGGTCAGGCCGGTGAGCTGGTCGGCCGCGCCGACGTGGCCGGTGCGGCGGCCCCAGTCCCAGGTGGTGCGTTCCACGTCCAGGCCCAGCGGCTCGGCGTACCGGGTGCGCAGCACGTGCAGGCCGACGTTGGGGAAGGCGAACCGGGAGATGTCGGCGATCTTCAGCCCGGCCTCGTCCAGCGTCCGGCCGACGGCCTCGGTCAGGCCGGAGGCGGTCCGCTCCGCGAGGCTCCCCACCAGCGCCCTGGCGTGCGCGGCGAAAGCGGAGCGGCGCGCACGCACGTCCACCGGGCGGCCGGGCGCGGACGCGAACGGCTCGTCGCCGCGGTACATGCCCTCCAGCGCGGTGTCGACGACCGTCGAGACGGCCAGCAGCCGGGCGAAGCCCTCCCGGGCGAGCACCGCCGCGGCGGCGCCGTCCCCGTAGACGATGCCGCGCACGTCCCCGCGCCACCGGTCGAACCCGGGGTCGGTGAACCGGTCCGCGGTCGTGACCAGGGCGGACGCGCGGGACGCGTCGGCAGCCAGGTAGGAGGCGGCCAGTTCCAGCGCGCCGAGGGCCCCCGCGCACATCTGCTGGACGTCCAGCGCGGGCGCGTGCCGGCCGTCGTCCCCGAGGACCTCGCGGTGCACGTACGAGGCGGCCGGCCAGTAGTCGACGCCCTGGAACCAGGCCGACGCGTGCAGCAGCAGCGCGACGGCGGACGGCGGGATCCCGGACCGCTCCAGCGCGCGGCGCGCCGCCGCGGCCGCCATCTCGGGCGGGGCCTCGCCGGCGGCCACGGCGACGGAGGCGTACCCGTCGGCCCTCCGGTCGTCGGCGTCGTAGCGGCCGCCGTCCACCGCCCCGTCCACGTCCACCGCCTCGGGAATCCGGTGGGCGAGCCCGGCGAGGAACAGACCGTCGCAGCGCATGTGCGGACCTCCGGAGAGTGACGGCAAACAAATCACACATTATGTTGATCTTCTTCGCGGGGCGAGAGCCGTTTCGGTGGCGGAGGGAGATCGCAGTGGGCGACGGACGGCACTCGGTGCCGCTACCCGGAACGCGATGGTCGGTTTGGCGAGATGTGCTGATCCGCTCCACCGGATTCCCCGCGGACGGGCTCGCGCTTTTCGCCGCGCCGGAATGCGCCGCGACCGCCGATGCCTTTCTCGACGGCATCGCCGGAGAAACCGAATTCGCGCAGGCCATGGACGCCGCATTGGCGGACGCGGGCCGCGCCGCGGCGAAGATCGCCGCCGACCCGCTCTTCCGCGAGGCGGTGACATGGCAGAACCCCACCGCCGCGGTGCATTTGGCACGTCTCGCCGACGGCCCGGCCGCCCGGCCCGGGAAGAACCCGAGGCTGGAGCGCAAGAAGCGGCGGGGGCGCGAGAACACCCTCGTCCGCTACTGGCAGCGCTACTGCGGCAAGAACGACACCGCCGGGTTCTTCGGCCCCGTCGCCTGGGGCACGATCGACCCCGAGGCGGCGGACGCGGTCGAGGCGAGGCCCGGCGGGGGACTGCTGCGGTCCCGCAAGGTCGACTACGAGTTCTGGGCGCTGGAGGCCTACGTCGCCGCGCTCCTGGACGACCCGGACGTGGCGCCGTGGCTGCCCGTCGGCATCCACCCGCACCTGCTCGTCCGGGGAGAGGACGTCCTGCGGCCGGGAGAGGACCCGCGGCACCTGACCACCGCCGAAGCCGAGGTGCTGTCCCGCTGCGACGGCACCCGGCCCGCTGCCGAGGTCGCACCCGGTCCGCACCTGGCCGCCGCCCTGGACCGGCTGGTCGAGGACGGGATCGTCTGGCGGGGCGTGAACATGCCGTACAACCCGCGGGCGGAGCGGGTGCTCCGCGACACCCTCGCCGCGATCGCCGAGCCGCGGGCCCGGGAACGGGCACTGGCCGGACTCGCCCGGCTCGACCGCGCCCGCGCGTCCGTGGCCGCCGCGGCGGGCGACCCCGACGCCCTGGCCGCCGCGCTGGAACGCCTGGACGCCGAGTTCACCGCCGTCACCGGGGCGGAGCCGGAGCGGCGCAGCGGGCAGATGTACGCGGGACGGCGGCTCTGCTACGAGGACACCGTCCGCGACCTGGACGTCACGTTCGGCGGCCCGCTCCTGGACGCGCTCTCCGGCCCGTTCGGGTCCGTCCTCCTGCCCGCCGCGCGCTGGCTGTCGGCGACCCTCGCGGACGCCTACGACGCCGCGTTCCGCGACCTGTACCGCGACCTGCTCGAACCGGGCGCCCGCGGCGTGCCGATGCCGGCGTTCTGGGACGCCGCCCAGGCCCTGCTGACCGGGCGCGACCGCCCCGCCGACGCGGTCGCCGCCGAGTTCGCCCGCCGCTGGAACGCGCTGTTCGGCCTGGACGGCGCGCCGGACGAGCGCCGCCTCACCTTCACCGCCGCCGACCTGGCGGCTCCCGCCGCCCGGCTGTTCGCCGCCGAGCGCCCCGGCTGGGCGGGAGCCCGCATCCACAGCCCCGACCTGTGCCTCGGCGCGGCCGGCCCCGAGGCGATGGCGGCGGGGGAGTTCACCCTCGTCCTCGGCGAGATGCACACCGCGTGGCCGACCCTCGACTGCGCCGTCTTCGCCGACCGGCACCCCGACCCCGGCCGGCTGCGCGCCGCGGCGGCCGAGGACATCGGCCCCCAGTTCCGGCCGCTGTACCCGACCTGGTGGCCCCAGTACACCGCGCGCATCGCCCCCGTCCTCGGAGTCACCGACCACCAGCTCGCCTTCGCCCCGGCGCCGGGAGCGGACCCCGCCCGCGTCCTGCCGCTGGTCGCGCTCACCGTGCACGAGCACGCCGGCGCTCTGGAGGTCACCGGGCCGGACGGGCTCCGGTGCCCGCTCCGCGAGGTGTTCGCGCTGCTGTTCGGCTGGCTCGGCGCCGAGGCGTTCAAGCTCGCCGGCGCCGGCCCCCACCACCCGCGCCTGACGCTGGACGGGCTCGTCGTCGCCCGCGAGACCTGGCGCACGACCGTCGGCGGGACGGCCGTCGCGCCCGCGCACGGGCCCCGCGAGTACCTTGCCGCCCGCCGCCTGCGCCGCTCCCTCGGCATGCCCGAACGCGTCTTCGCCAAGGTCGGCACGGAGGTCAAACCGGTCTACGTCGACTTCACCGGCCCCCGGTACGTCTCCTCGTTCGCCACGCTGCTGCGCGCCGCCCGCGCGACCGCCGGCGACGACGTCCCCGTCGTCTTCACCGAACTCCTCCCGGACCTGGACGAACCGTGGCTGCCCGACGCGGCGGGCCGGCGCTACGGCTGCGAGCTGCGCCTTCAGTTCTGCGATCCGGAACGTCCCTGAGAGCGGAAGGCGGCCAGCGCCAGAAGCATGCAGGCGGTGAACGCCACCCCGGCCGTGAAGGCGTCCCGCATGCCGTCCACCTTCGACGAACCGGCGTGGTCCACGGTGACCAGGACGGCGACGCCCAGCGACCCGCCGATCTGCTGCATGCTCTGGAGCAGCGCCGAGGCCGCCCCGGACTCCCCGGGCGGCACCGACCGCATCGCCGTGAACGTCGCCGCCACCGCCACCAGTCCCGTCCCCGCCCCGAACAGCAGCACCGGCCCGAGGATCATCGCGACGTAGGTGCCGTCCCGCGACACCTGCGTCAGCCACACCATCCCGGCCACGCACAGCACGGTCCCGGCCGCCATGATCGGCCGCGGCCCGTACCGGGGCAGCAGCCCGGGCACGGCCCGGCTGGCGGCGATCAGCGCGATCGTCGTCGGCAGGAACCCGAACCCCGTCGCCAGCGGCCCGTACCCCAGCACCCCCTGCACGTAGAGGGTCAGGAAGAACAGCATCCCGCTCATGGCAGCCGTGAGCAGGAACCGCATGAGGAAGGCGCCCACCCGGTCCCGGTCGGCGAACAGCCCCAGCGGGACGATCGGCTGCCGCGCGCGCGCCTCGACCACCGGGAACAGCACGAGCAGCGCCGCCGCCCCGCAGAAGGCGCCCACCGTGAGCGCCCCGGACCACCCCTGCTCGGCGGCGCGGATGAACCCGTACACCAGCAGCGTCGCCCCGGCGGTGCACGCGACCGCCCCGCCCGCGTCGAACCGTCCCTCCTGCCTGGCCGACTCCCGCACGACCCGCGGCACGAGCAGCACGATCGCGAGGCCCACCGGCACGTTGACGAACAGCACGGCCCGCCAGGACGCCCACGCGGTCAGGACGCCCCCGAGCACCAGCCCGGCGACCATCCCCACACTCGCGACCATGGAGAACACGGCCAGCGCCCGGCTCCTGCCCTCCGCGTCCTGGAAGGTGGTAGCGATGAGCGCCAGCGCGCCCGGGCCCGCGAACGCGGCCCCCGCCCCCTGCATCGCCCGAGCCGCCAGCAGCCACCCCGGCGAAACCGCGAACCCTCCGGCCAGCGACGCGACGGTGAACACCCCGACCCCCGCGACGAACACCCGCCGGTGCCCGAGCAGATCACCGGCCCGCCCCCCGAGCAGCAGCAGCCCCCCGAACGCGAGCGTGTACGCGTTCACCACCCACGACAGCCCGGCGTCGCCGAACCCGAGCCCCCGCTGGATGCTGGGCAACGCGATGTTCACGATCGAGGCGTCGACCACCAGGGTGAGCTGGCACCCGCACAGCAGCGCCAGCGCCGGCCCCCCACCCCCCGCACCCACCCGACGCCGACCAGACGCTTCCGCAGGGAGCATGGGTCTCCTAACCACGAGCGGCCAGCCCAAAAGCTAACCAACCCCCCACACCCCCACCACCCCCCAGATCTGTCTCAGCGGCGGGTGTAGTGGGCGATGATGACGCCCTTGGGGGTGGTGACGCTGCCGGTGAGGTCGAACTCGGTCAGCGGGGCGGGGCCCTCGAAGAGGCGCTTGCCGGAGCCCAGGGTCAGCGGGTGGATCAGCAGCGTGTAGTGGTCGATCAGGCCGGCGGCGTGCAGGCTCCGGACCAGCGAGGCGCTGCCGTTGATCGCGAGGTTCCCGCCCGGCCGGGCCTTCAGTTCCGCCACCGTCTCGACGGCCTCGCCGCGCAGGAGGAACGAGTTCTCCCACGCGTCCGCGTCGTCCAGCGTCTTCGACACCACGTACTTCGTGGCCGCGTTCATGTGCGTGCTGAACGGGTTGCCGTCGGTGGCGCGGCCCCACGCGTTGAGGAAGTCCTCCCACGTCCGGCGCCCGAACAGCATGTCTCCGGCGTTGGCCATCCCCTTGGCCATCTCGCGGCCCATCACCTCGTCGTTGTACTGCGGGCCCCAGCCGCCGTGGGCGAACCCGTCGCGGGTGTCCTCGTCCGGGCGTCCCAGGCCCTGGACCACCCCATCGAGGGAGACGAACATCGTGACGCTGATCGAACGCATCGGCCCGGTCCTTCCTTGTAGTGCGGGCCGCCCGGTCGGGGCCCGTCACCCTCTACACGAACGCTCGCCCCCGGAATCGACAGCGCCCCTGGAATCGACGGCGCCCCGGGTCGCGCCGCCGAGCGGGGACGCCCGACCCGCGCATCCGTCGAAGCGCTTAACCCAAACCTCGGACGGCGGCCGGATTCGGTCAGCTAGCAGATTTTGTAGCAAAGTCGCGTGCCGAGAGCAGTTCTTATGGGGAATGGCGGGGAGGTGCGGCGCGATCGGTGGCCGGGTTTCCGGATGTTGGGCGGTGGTGGGCGCCGAGAACGCGGCGGGACATTGACTTCTGAGTTCACTCCGCGTCGGTGGGATGGTGGAATCGCCGGGCGGGCCGCCGGACGGCGGTCGGCGCGACCATGTATGCGCTGACCAGCGGGTCTGCAGGGAGCCATCTGCCTGCGGAGTTCGAGGTGAGCTCCATGGCCGTGCGCGGCGGAACGCGTGAAGCCGGGGCTTGGCGGAGGGTCGGCCGAACCGCCGGCAACACCGTTGCGGAACGATGGGCCCGGACGCGGAAATCCTTCATGTCCAGGGGCCCGCGCGCGGCCGGGACGTAATCCGCGCGCCCTTCCGTCCCGGGGTCGGCGTGCCGCGCGTCCGACTCTGGATAGCTAGTAATTAGTATAGTAAATTGACGCCGATCGGCGATCCCGCCTGCGGAAACACGGGGGACAAGCCCATGGTCGGCATTGAACCGTTCTCGAAACTGCGCCGAAGGTTGATCGTTCTCATCGCGCTGGCGGCGGCGGCCGCCTGCCTGGTCGCGTTCCAGCCCGTGGCAGGGGCGGACGCCGGAGCCGGCGACGTGGTCGTCAGCACCTCCAGCGTCAAGGGGCGCGACGGCACCACCTACACCGTCACGAACCACATCGTCCGGACGAACGGCCAGGGCCACCGGAAGGAATGGCTGCTGGTCTGGACGGGCGACGCGAGCGTCCCGGGCGGCCCGGTGGGCGCCGCGGGCCACGCCGCCCACCGGAAGTCCGACGTCGAGGGCTCGGCCGACCCCGACTTCCTCGCCGTGATCGACGCGACGAAGGGCTCCCGCGACTACGGCAAGGTCGTCAACACCGCGACCATCGGCCCGCTGCTGCAGAACGAGCCGCACCACATGCAGTACGTGTGGCACAAGGGCGACAAGGTCTACGCCGGCGGGCTGCTCAGCGACACGACCTACGTGTTCGACGTCGCGAGGCTTCCCCAGATCAAGCTCAGCGGCGTCGTCACCGCGACGGACACCCCCTGCGGCACGGCCCCGGACGCCTTCACGACCCTGAAGGACGGCACCGTCTACGGCGCCTACATGGGCGGTCCCAACGTCCCCGGGCCGTGCACGTACACGCACGGTGAGGTCAGGACGGGCAACGGCGCGGCCGGCACCCCGGGCGAGGTGCTCCGGATCGACCAGAGCGGCCGGGTGCGGGTCGAGTACCCGGCGGCGACGGAGGCCGCCGAGCCCGACACCTGCCACAGCATCCCGCAGGTGGACCCGCCGACCTGCGCGAACCCGCACGGCATCCGGGTGCGCGAGGACCTGAACCGGCTGGTCACCAGCGACTTCGCCGAGGTGCGGAGCCTGATGCTGATCCCGTCCGCCGACTTCTACATCGCCCGCGACACCGTGCGGATCTACGACATCGCGCAACGCGACCGGCCCAGGCTGCTGTCGGTCTCCCACCTGCCGGACGGCCCGCGCAAGGAACCGTTCCTCATCGAGGAGGAGCCGCGCGTGGTGATGGAGACGGCGCTCACCAACGAGCGCCACCACCGGGGCGGGTTCGTCTCGACGATGGGCGGGGCGTCCATCTACTACACCCCCGACATCACCGACCCGAAGCCGACGTGGCGCGAGGTCTTCGACGACACGACCGCCTTCACCAGGCTCGCCCCCGAGCTGGACAACCGCGTCGGCATGGACGGCGGCTCCTGGCTGCAGACCAGCGCGGACGACCGCTACCTGTACCACGTCGTCATGCGCCGGGGCGACGAGTCGTCCGGCGGCAAGGACACCGGCATGGTGTACGTGCTGGACATCCGCAAGCTCGTCGGCGCGGGCAAGCAGGCGCGGTGCAACATCGACACCATGGAGGAGGTCACGCGCGGCGGCGCCGAGCCCGACTGCCCGTCCCTGGTGAGCGTCCTGCCCGTCGAGGACCCGACGACCGGCGGCCCGCACTGGGCGGCGCTGGACAACTTCCGGCAGGGGCCCGGCGGCTACTACCAGGAGACGCGGCAGCCGACGCGGCTCGTCATGGCGAACTACTTCGTCGCCGCGTCGCCGTTCGACGGAGACCACCGCGTCTGCATGGTGAACATCTCCCCGCGGCAGCAGCTCTCCATCGACCGCGGCTTCAAGGACGAGAACACCGGCCGCCCGTGCGTGGAGTTCAACCGGGCCGCGTGGCCGCACGGCGAGACCGGCGACGCCCGGCCGCACGGCGTCCTGTTCGCGGTCTCCGATGACGACGTCCGCTGACGTCCGGCGGGTGGCGGCGGGGACGGCGGCGCTGCTGCCGCTCCTCGCCTCCCCGGCGTGGGCGGACGGCGGCCACGGCGGGCACGGCGCGGTGCCGGACGGCGGCTGGGCGACCACGGCGATCCGTGTCGTCGCGCTGCTCGCGACCGCCGTCGTGGCGGGCGCCGCGCTGCTCCGGCCGCGCGTCGGCCCGCCGTCCCGCCGCGTCACGGTGCTGGTCTCGGTCGTCGCGGCCGTGGCCGCGGTCGGATGCCTGGTGGCCGTGGACCGGGTGCTCGTGGCCCTGGCGCTCGGCGCGGTGGCGCTCGCGACGCCCCGCGCGCTCCGGCACCCCCGGCGCTCCGTCGCGTCGGGCGCGGTGCTGGCCGCCGCGCTCGCGGTGCTCACCGTGGGCGGGTCGCTCACGGTCGTCCGGGACCGGGTCGCCCCCGGCGTTCCGCTGTTGCGCGAGGTCGACCTGGCCGGGGAGCGCCTGCCGATCCTGGTGACTCCGCAGCGTCCGGGCTGGAACCTCGTCCACACCGGCGACCGGCCGGTCTCGGTGGGGACGTCCCGCGGCCCGGCGGGCGCCACGGCGCGCATGCCGGGCGCGCCGGGTACGTGGCGGCAGGTGTGGCTCCCGCCCGGCCGCAGCCGGATCCGCCTGACATCCGGCGGCCGGACGACCTCCCTCGCGGTCGACACCGGGCAGGGCCCGGCCGCGTCGCCGCGACTCCGCACGGACGGCCCGGAATGCGCGAGCGCCGCCCTCGGCGTCCTCGTCGCGGGCGGCGACACGGCCGTGCCGTGCCCCGCCGACCGGCTCGACGCCGCCGACGCCGCGGCCCTCCGCGCGACGGTCGGGTTCCTCGCCGGCCGCGGCGTGCGTTCCGTCCACCTGGTCGGGGACGGGTCGCCCCGGTCGCGGGCCGCGGCGCTGGTCGTCCGGGAGGCGAGCGCGCGGGCCGGGCTGACGGTCACGGCCGCGGGCGCGGACCGTCCGGTCATCCTCGTCCCGGGCTGGTCGAGCGCGGACGCGGTCCTCCGCCGGATGGCGCGGGGAACCCTGCGCGGCCAGGGCGCCTACCTGGCGCCCTGGCTGCTCAGCGCGCCGCTGCTGGCCATCCCGGCCGCCCAGATGCTCCCGCTGCGCTTCTCTCCGCGCGACCCGGACCCGCTCCGCTACGCCGCCGAGCTGAGGGCCCGCTTCCCGGACGAGACGCCCACCGCCGCCGGCTACCGGGCCTGGCGCGGCCCCGAGGGAACGGACGGCCCGCCCCGCCTGTACGCGGCGTCGCTCGTCACGTTCATGCCGTCGAGAGCCCCCGCGCAACACGCGCACACCGGCACCAGCTGGCTCCCCGGCGGCACCATCACCGTCGCCACCGGCCCCCTGACCTAGCTAGTGGGCGTGCGGGCCCCCGGTCATCCGCGGCTTGCCCGGCGGTACCAGCCAGAGGGACACGACGGCGGCGGCCGCCGCGGCGACGGCGAACACGGTGAACGCGGTGGTGAAGCCGTCGATGGAAGGGACGTCCGCGAGGCCCGCCGCGGCGACGGTGGACGCCACCGCCACGCCGATCGCCGCGCCCAGTTCGTGGAAGGTGTTGACCACGCCGGAGGCGAGGCCGGCCTCCGAGCGCTCGACGTGGGCCAGGGCGGAGGCGCTCGCCGCGACGAACACCGGCCCCACGCCCGCGGCCGCGATCACCAGGCCCGGGAGCAGCTCCAGGCCGACTCCGCCGTCCGCCGGCAGGCCGGTCAGCAGGCCGGCGCCGGCGGCGACCAGGGCCAGGCCCGCCGCGGCGACCGGACGAGTGCCGGCGGAACCCACGAGCCGTCCGCCGACATGCGCTCCGACGCCGGTCCCGAGCGCGGCGGGCAGGAACAGCAGGCCCGTCTCCAGAGCGCTGATGCCGCGCGCGTGCTGCAGGTACTGGGAGCCGAGGAAGAACAGGGAGATGAGCAGCCCGGAGGCGACGAGCATGAGGAAGGCTCCGGCGGCCACGGGACGGCGGGCCAGCATGGTCACGTGCATCAGCGGGGTCCTCGCCGCGCGCTCGATCCAGCCGAAGGCGCCGTACAGCAGGACGGCGGCGGCCAGCGGGACGAGGGTGCCGGAGCCGGACCAGCCGTCGTCGCCGGCGTTGGTCATCCCGTAGATGAACGCGGCCGTCGCGGCGGTGACCGTGCCGGCGCCGAGCAGGTCGAGCCGCTGCCCGGAGGGACGGCCGGAGCGGCCGCGCACCACCGCCGGCAGCGTGCCCAGCAGGACGAGCCCGACGGGGACGTTGACGAAGAACACCCAGCGCCAGCCGGGGCCGGCGGTGAGGACGCCGCCCAGCAGCACGCCCGCGGCGAAGCCGGCTCCTCCGAGCGCACCCCAGATGCCGAGGGCCTTGTGGCGTTCGGGGCCGTGGAAGGTGGTGGCGACGGTGGACAGCGCCGCCGGGGACAGCAGCGCCGCGCCGACGCCCTGCGCGATCCGGCCGCCGAGCAGCAGCGTCCCGCTCTGGGCGAGGCCGGTGGCGAGGGAGGCGGCGGTGAAGACGGCCAGGCCGGCCAGCATCATGCGCCGGGCGCCGAAGGCGTCGGCGAGCCGTCCGCCGAGCAGCATCAGGCCTCCGAAGAACAGCGTGTAGGCCGTGACCGCCCACGTCAGGCCGGTGCGGGTGAGCTCCAGGTCGGCGCCGATGTCGGGGAGCGCCACGTTCACCACCGTGACGTCCAGGATCAGCATGAACTGCGCCACGCTGATCAGCGCGAGCGCCGTCCAGCGGCGCGGATCCGGTGGCGCCGCGGTGTGGTCGCGGGTGGACGAACCGTGAGCCATGAGGGGCCTCCCAGCCCGGCGGACACCGGGGCGTCGCCGATAAACCGAACATTAGTGTTCGGGTTAACGTATAGCGGCGCGAGGCATAAAGTGAACAGCGGCGTTCGACTTGACGTAGGGTGTCGGCCATGGGAGGCAGGACGGGCGGCCGAGCGAAGGCGGAACCGGAGACCGGCGGACGTCGCCGCGCGGACGCCGAACGCAACAGCGCCGCCATCATCACGGCCGCGACGGACCTGTTCGCCCGCGAGCCGGACGCGAGCATGACCGACATCGCCCGCGCCGCCGGCGTTGGCCGGGTCACCCTCTACGCGCACTACCCGTCCAGGGAGGACGTCATCCGGGCCGTCCTCCGGCGGGCGATCGACCAGAGCACGGAGACCATCGAGGCCGCGCGGAGCACCGGGTCGCCCGCCGACGCCTTCGCCCACCTCATCCGCACGACCTGGCCGCTCATCGGCCGTTTCGGCCGCCTGTACAACGCCGCGCGCCGGACACTCCCGGCCGAGGAGGTCCGGCGACTGCACGACCCGCCGATGGCGCACGTCCGCGAGCTGATCGTCCAGGGGAGGGACGCCGGGGACTTCCGCGCCGACCTTCCCGTGGAATGGCTCGTCAGCACCGTCTACGCGCTGCTGCACGCCGCGATGGAAGAGGTCTCCGCGCAGCGCTTCGACCGGGTCGAGGCCGGCGAGGCCCTCGTGCGCACCCTGCTGGGCGCCCTGGGCGCCGACCCGGGGGACGCCGCCGGCAGGTAGTCAGACGCGGATGAAGTCGTAGGTGAGCGTGTTCACCTTGGCGCCGTGGCCTATCGCCGCCCAGTCGTCCCCGAGCCCTTGCAGCCAGCCGGGGAAGCGGCCGAGGCGACGGCCCGTGGCCGCGTCGTAGACGAGGACGAACGGGTGGTCGCCCTCGGCTCCGCTGACGGCGACGCGCCGCTGCGTGACGGCGGTCTCCCAGCTGGCGGACGTCCCCGGCAGGCCGGGATCGGGGGCCTTCCACAGGACGCGGCCGGTGGCGAAGTCCAGCAGCGAGAGGGCGCCGGCGTCCGCGTGCTCGCGGACCAGGAGCGCGTGCCCGTCGCCGTCGATCGGGACGCCCGGGGCCTCGCCGCGCCAGACCGTCCGTCCCGAGGCGAGATCGAAGACCTGCGGCCTGCCGGTGTCGGTGGACGCGGCGATCCGGCGCCCCTCGCCGATCAGGTCGAGGCCGGTGCTGGACGGCGCGAGCCGCTTCCCGCACTCGCCGCCCGCGTCGCGACCCGCGTAGACCTTCCTCGTCCATGCGCGGTGAGCGGTCGCCGCGTCGGTCGCCGAGACGGTGACCGTGCAGTTCTCGTCGCCGGACGGCGGGTCGTGGTCCGTGCTGATCAGCGTCCGTCCGACCACCACCGAGTACCAGCCGCTCCCGTCGGCGCTCTTCCCTCCCGGCGGGGGCAGGGGCCGGTCGTCGCCGCGGCGGGAGGCGAAGATCTGATCGGTGTCCGGGACGAGCGGCCGCCGCACCCCGACCGCCGTGTCGGCCAACCGGACGTCGTCGCTCCCGAGCCTCCAGCGGACCTTCCCGGTGCGCAGATCCCTCCGGGTGATCTCGCAGTCGGCCCCCTCGCGGCAGGCGGTGGTGAGGACGGCGTCCCGCGTGACCCGCGCCTTCGTGACCGGGCCGTCCTGCCAGAGCGTTCCGCCGCTCGCCGGGTCGATGACGCTGAACCGGACCAGGTCGTCCGTGGAGCTCTTCCGCCGCTGGACGATCAGGTCGCCTGCCACGTCGACCTCGTCGTCCTCGCCGGAGGGCACCCGCCACAGCTCCCGGCCGGACCCGGGGTCGACGCCGAGCACCGCCCGGTCGTTGGCGATCACCGCGACCCGCCCGACGACCGCCGTGGTGTTCTCGCCGGTCGGCACGGACAGCGACCAGGCCGCGGGCGGGCCCTCGCGCGACGGAAGGTCCGGCGAGGCACTGGAGCAGCCGGCCCCCGCCGCGGACACCAGGAGCACGAGAGCGGCACCGAGCCGGGAGCGGATCATCCCGACATCATCCCGGCCCGGCCCTCCGCCCGCCATCGGCCCCCGGATCTTCTTGCGGCCGAGTATTGAACGTGTTCAAATGAGTGGGGCTCGTGTCGCGAGGCGGGGGAGAGCAGATGAGAATCGTGATGCCCGGCGGGACCGGGCAGGTGGGCGCGGTCCTGAACCGTGCGCTGTCCGCCGCCGGCCATGACGTCGTGGTCCTGACCAGGCGCCCGGCGCACGCCCACGAGGTCGGCTGGGACGGCGAGACGCTCGGCCCCTGGACCGAGGCGATCGACGGTAGCGACGTCGTGATCAACCTCGCCGGGCGCAGCGTGAGCTGCCGTTACACGCCGGCCACCCTTCAGGCGATGATGGATTCACGGGTGCGCTCCACCCGGGTGGTCGGCGCGGCGATCGCCGGGGCCGCGAAGCCTCCCTCGGTCTGGCTCCAGATGAGCACCGCCACCGTCTACGCCCACCGCTTCGACGCGCCCAACGACGAGGCGACCGGCATGATCGGCGGCACCGAGCCCGGCGTCCCCGGCTACTGGGCCTACAGCGTGAGGATCGCCAAGGAGTGGGAGCGGGCGCAGCGGCAGGCCGAGACGCCGTCCACCCGCAAGGTCGCCCTGCGTACCGCCATGGTGATGAGCCCCGATCGCGGCGGGGTCTTCGACTACCTGCTCTGGCTGGCCAGGCTCGGCCTCGGCGGCCCGGTCGCGGGCGGTGCGCAGTACGTGTCCTGGATCCACGACCGGGATTTCGTCCGCGCGGTGGAGTTCCTGATCGCCAGGGACGACATCGCCGGCCCGGTGAACCTCGCCGCCCCCGGCCCCCTGCCGCAGCGCTCCGTGATGCGGACACTGCGCACCGCGTGGGGAGTCCCGGTAGGCCTGCCCGCAACGAGATGGATGGCCGAACTAGGAGCGCTCGCCCTGCGCACGGACACCGAACTCCTCCTGAAAAGCCGCCGCGTAGTCCCCGGCCGCCTCCTCGAATCAGGCTTCACCTTCGACCACCCCCACTGGCGAACAGCCGCCGAAGACCTAGTGCAACGCGTACGCGACTCGCGGTAACCGCCGCCCGGCAATGCCGCCGTGGAGATACCTGAGGTCAGGGATGTTCGGGGGTGGGTGCCGGCGGCAGGGTTGGGGCGTTCGTTCCGGACGGCGCCCTTGAGGCGTTCTGCCGGGCGGGCGGACTTCAGGGGGAGTCCGTTGTGATCGGCGGCGGCCGGGCGGGCGGGTGTGGGAACCCGGTCTTTCTCGTGGCGAGGCTCCCCTGCGCATGTGAGGGGGCCACAGTTGGGCAGGACCGCTTCCACGACGCCGTTCGTACTGTTCGGGCCGATGGTCCGGCGGGTCGACCGGACGAGCGTCACCGTCGTCGTCGGCGTGCGGGAACGCTGCCAGGCGACGCTCAAGGTGTTCCCGGTCGGGGACGGGCCGGAGTACCCGAGGGGCGCGCCGGAGATGTCGGCCGCGGCGCCGACGGTCCGGTTAGGAGAGTCCCTCCACGTCGTGGCGGTGACGGTGCAGGGCACCCTGGCCGAGGGGCGGCTGTACGGCTACGACCTCGACTTCGGCGGCGACCGGGGGAGCCTGTTCGCCGCGGGCGTCGTGCACGCCGACCCGGCCGAGGCGGCGCGGGCGCTCACCTACCCGGGCGGTCCCGGTTACCCGACCTTCCCGACGCCGCCGGACGATCCGAACGACCTGCGCGTCTTCCACGGGTCGTGCCGCAAGCCCCACGGCGAGGGGTACGACCTGCTGCCGTCGCTCGACCACGTCGTGCGCGTGAACGTCGGGGACCCGCGCCTGCGGCCCCAGCAGATGATCATGACCGGGGACCAGATCTACGCCGACGACGTGGCGGACCCGCTGCTGGTGATGATCCAGCAGGTCACCGCGCGGCTGGGGATGGCCGCCGAGACCCTGCCGGCGGACGGCGGCCCGGCCGACACGGCGCTGCGTCCCGGGCTGCGCGCCGACGTTGTGCACGGGCAGGCGCACTTCACCTCCGGCCACTGCGACAGCCACCTGATGTCGTTCCGCGAGTACGCCGGGATGTACCTGCTGGTCTGGTCGGACGTGCTCTGGGACGAGACCGTCCCGAGGTTCGAGGACGTCTTCCCCGAGGACACCGCGGTCCTGAAGGACCCGGCGCGGCGCAGGCCCGGCGAGGACGTCCACAGCCTGATCGTGCGGGGGCTGCCGTACCGGCCGTTCAAGCACCAGAAGGCGATCGCCGAACGGTTCGTCCGGTGGCGGGAGGCCGCGCCGCGGCTGGAGGAGTTCCGCGAGGGGCTCGGCCTGGTCCGCCGGGCGCTGGCCCACACCCCGACGTACATGATCTTCGATGACCACGACGTCTCCGACGACTGGAACATCGGCACCGACTGGATCACCAGGGCCGTCATCGCCGACGGGCTCGGCCGGCGGATGGTGCGCAACGCGCTGGCCGCCTACTCGGTGTTCCAGGGGTGGGGCAACACGCCCGACCGGTTCGCGGACGGGCGGCCGGGCCGGGCGGTGCTCGGGGCCCTGGAGCGGTGGCTGGCCGCGCCCGGCGCCGCGGACGACGCGGCGCTGCGCACCGCCCTCGGGCTGCCCCTGGAGCTGAAGTACGGCGTCCAGGTGAAGCCGCCCGCGGCGGACATGCTGGCGTACCACTACACGATCACGTGGCCGCGGTACCAGCTCGTCGTCCTGGACACCCGGACCTGGCGCCGGTACTTCGGCCAGCGGGGCGTGCTGCTGTACGACGACGGCCCGATGGAGGCGATGCTGGCCGCGGAGCCGCCGCTCGGCGACGACGCGGTGACGATCGTGGCGCAGCCGACCGCGTTCCTCGGGGTGCCGGTCGTCGAGCAGATCGTGCAGCCGCTCGCCAAGGCCGTCGGCGGCCGGTACCAGGCCGACGCGGAGGACGCCTGGTTCCACGACGACGCGTCGATGCACAAGACGATCGGCCGGCTCTGCGCCGCGGCGCCGCCCGGCGAGGACGGGGTGCGGCGGCGCCGCCTCGTCCTGCTCGGAGGGGACGTCCACTACGGCTTCGCGGAGCGGACGCGGTTCTCGGCGGTGCTCCCGTACGCCTGCGGCCCCGACCGGAGCAAGCCGTTCGAGGGGGAGAACCGGACCGAGGCGGTGCTGGCCACGTTCGTGGCGAGCGCGCTGCGCAACCAGGACTTCAAGACCACGCTGCTCAACTGGACGGGGTTCGAGGTCGGCGACGACGTCCCGCACCTCCACTACGTCGGCTGGGCCGCCGAGGACCGCGGCGGGGCGCGCCGGCAGGTGGGCGTCGAGGTGCCGCTGACGGGCGGCGACCCGGTCGGCTGGTCGGTGCAGGGCAAGCCGTCGGTGGGGGAGCTGACCCCGGGACGGATGTTGACCGTCAAGCCCGAATGGCGGCTGGCCTCCCGGTTCGTCCGGCACGTGGAGGACGATCCGCGGCGGCCCACCGGGACGCCGGTCCCGGTGGGCGACCCGATCGGCAGGACCGGGCCGGAGGCGCTGGCCGAGTACCTGGCGGCGTCCCGCGACTTCGACGGCTACCTCGGCGACTGGGGCAGCGGCAAGGAGATCGTCGGCTACTGCAACCTCGGGGAGCTGCGCTTCTCGTGGGGGGACGGGGAGGCCAAGAAGGCCACGCAGATCCTCTGGTGGCATCTCGACGACCGGCCGGAGCCGGGCCCGCTGACGACGTTCGAGGTCGGCATGGAGTTCGGTCCGTCCCTCACCGAGGACATCCCCTACGGCTTCGTGCTGCGGGAGTACGACCACGACGCGCGCGGCGGCGGCGAGGCCGTCTACGACGGGCTGCGCCGCCCCGCCTCCGTCTCCGCCGGGACGGCCGTGGAGCGGCTGCAGAAGGACCTGGCCGAACTCGGCTTCGGGGCCCCGCCGCCCCGCTACGGGACCTACGACACCGACACCGTCCGCATGGTGCGGGAGTTCCAGACCTACGCGCGGCGCGCCCGCGCGGCCCGCGACACGGGCGTCGCCGCCGTCCGCTACTCCGACCGCCTGGAGCCGGTGGACGTGCCGGACGCCGACCGGTACGTCGGCCCGGCGAGCGGGGTCGCCGACCTGCCCACCCAGCTCGCGATCGCGAGGTGCAAGCGGAACCGGTGGCGCTGCCCGGTGGTGGTCGAGGGCTGGCGGACGGCCGGGACGACCCTGGTCGAGCTGGTCGACGCCAACGTGTGGGGGGCGGGGCAGGCCTCGGCGTCCACCACCCTGTTCGCGCGGGACGTCGCCGGCGCCGCCGTCGGCCCGGCGCCGCCCGGCCATCCGGAGCTGACGCCGCTCGGCGCGGTCGCCGTCGACCCGTCCTATCCGGAGGGGGCGGGGCCGGTGGCGCCGGGACGTTCGGAGCTGCTGCCCGAGCACCTGCTGCCGCGGCTGCCGGACGGGCCGTCCGGGCCGACGCTGCCGCAGCTCGTCGCCGGCCGGTCCGACGAGCACGTGGCGAAGCAGCTGTCGACGTTCAAGGTGCTGCGGGGCGTCGCCGAGGCGACGGCCGGGGCCTGGTTCGACGCCGTCACCGCCAACGACGCCGCGCTGCTGCGCCTCGGGCCGTTCGGCTGGGCGGGCGACGGACCGTTCCCGCCCACCACGACCGTGCGGCAGCAGCGGGAGTGGTCGGGGGAGCTGTGGGCCTACCTGGCCTTCCTGCGCGCCACCGACCGCGACGCCTTCGACTCGCTGACGGGCGGCGGCGGGCTCGTCCCGCTGCCCGGCTGGGGGGCCGACGGCGCCGGGCTGCTCGACACGGGGCTGCGGGTGCCGAGGTCGCGCCCGACGCTCACCGGGGAGAACGGCAGGCCGGGCGCGCCGCTGACCCACGCGTTCACGCTGGGCGTGTTCCGCGACTGGCACTGGATCCACCGGTTCGTCACCGCGACCCGGACGGACGCCGCGGTCCGCCGCGGTTTCTGGAAGGCGGCCCGGCAGCGGCTGCACGACCTGCTCGCCGCGCCGTGGGACGGCCCGGCGGCGCCCTCGACCGTGCAGTACGTGCGCGGCGCCGACGGCAACCCGCGCCCGGCGCGGGTGGGGGATCTGTTCACCTCCGAGCGGGCGGCGGGGATGCTCGGCTGCGCGCACCTGCTCGAACCCGGGTTCGTCCTGTCGGCGGCCGACCCGGGCGCGGCCGAGCCGCCCGAGAGCCGGTTCGCGGGACGGGCCGCGACGCCCCTGCACCAGGTGCTGGAGGCCGCGAAGGCGACCGGCCCGGACTTCTCCGGTCCGGCCCACGACTGGACCGACGACCACGAGACCGCGCTGATCGCCGCGCTGGCGCGGGCGACGGCGACGCGCGCCGCGCTCGCGGCACCGGTCGATTCGGTGCGGAACTGGCCCTCCTGGCCCACCGGAACCCCCTACACCCTGCCGATCGAAGCACTGCCTCCCGCCGAGCGGAACCTGTCCGGACTGCGCCGCTCCCTGCGCCTGGACACCGACGATCTGCCCAGGAGGCAGCCGTGACGGACAAGACGGACCCGGCAGCGGACAGCGCCACGGCGGTGTCCGGGGACCCCGAGCGCGGCGTCCTCGCCCAGATCCTCACCGAGTTCGCCCTCTTCGTGGAGCCGGCGCGGTCGGCGGCCGACCCGTGGCGGCGCAACCATCTGCTGCGCGCGCTGGGCTGGGACCTGGGCCCGCTGATCGGCTACGACTCGCAGGCCTTCCAGGAGTGGGCGGACGGGATCGACCGCGCGGTCAAGGACATGGCCGAGGCCGCCGCCGAACTGCCGCGCGACTCGCTCGGCGGGCTGATCAAGGCGTTCCAGAAGCTCGGCGAGGCCGCCGGGCCGCTGAAGGCCCTGCCGCCCAAGGTCGGCGGCGAGGTGCCGGACGCGCTGTTCGACGCCATGCTCGGGGACCTGCTGAACCATCTCCCGGCCGCCTACCTCGCGCGCCGCGCCCGCTGGACGCTGCCGGCCGCCGTGCTGCTGGGGATCGTGACCCCGGCGGCGGACCAGGCCGAGCCCGGTCCGCCGATGCCGCCCGGGGACAACCCGATCCGGCTGCCGCGGCGCCGGACCGAGGTCCACCCGGACCGGCTGATCGACCTGCTGTCCGATCCCGGCGCGTACTTCCGGGCGCTGTACGTGCCGGACGGACTGGACACGCCGGAGGCGGTCGACCGGGCCGCGGCCCGCATCCTCCCCAGGGCGGCGGAGCTGCTGCGCGGTCTCGGCCTGGACGCCGCCTGCGGCGTCCGGCCCGGCGTCGGCCCCGACCTCGGGCCGGACGGCGCGCGGCTCGCCGGGCACCTGCTGTCGGTGCGCGCCCGGATCCCGGACGCGGACGGCGGGGACGAGGTGGAGCTCGGGGCGAGCTTCGGCCTCGGCCTCATCGACGGAAGGCCGGCCCTGGTCGTCGTCCCGCGGCTGGCGGCGCACGTGGCGGGCCGGGCCGGCGGCTGGAACGTCAGCGGCGACCTGGAGGTGTCCGCCGAAGCGTTCGCGTTCGGTCCGGGCGGTGTCACGGTGGCGGGCGCGGACCCGGCGGTGCGGGTCGCGGCGGAGGTGGCGCGGATCTCGGCGCCCGACGGCCCGGCCTGGGTGGTGGGCGCGCCCGACGGCGTGCACCTGGCGGTCGGCGAGCTGGTGCTCGCCCTGCGCGCCGCGCTCGGCGCCGGGCGCGACGACATCGAGGTCGGCGTGCGGGCCGGCCGGGCGGAGGTCGTGCTCGCGGGCGGCGACGGCGACGGCTTCGTCAAGCGGGTCCTGCCGCACGAGAAGGTGTCGATCCCGTTCGAGCTCGGGGTGGCGTGGTCGCACCGCGCCGGCCTGCACCTCACCGGGGCCGCCGGCCTGGTCGCGGAGTTCCCGGTGCACGGCACCGTGCTCGGGGTGAGCCCGGAGCTCGTCCGGATCGGCGTCGACGCGTCCCTCGCGGACGAGGCGGTCTCCGCGTGGGCGACCGCCACCGTCTCGGTGCGGCTGGGCCGGCTCACCGCGGTGGTCGAGGACGTCGGCGTCGCCGCCGACCTCACCTTCCCCGCCGACGGCGGCAACCTCGGCCGCGCGAACCTGGCGCCGCGCTTCAAGGCGCCGTCCGGCCTCGGGCTCCACCTGCTGCTCGGCGTGGTGGACGGCGGCGGCTACCTGTCCATCGACGAGCCGCGCGGCATGTACTCGGGCGCGTTCCAGTTCGGGATGGCGAGCAGCATCGCGCCTGGTTCGAGCGGGTTCCGCCTCCAGGCGGTCGCCGTCCTCAACACGAAGACCGCGGACGGGAGGCCGCTCACCGGGCGGGACGGGGGCGAGAGCTACTCGCTGCTGGTGTCCGGGTCGTTCCAGTGGCGCCCCGGCCTGGTGCTGCCGGCCGGCATCACCCTCACCGGGCTCGGCGCCGTCCTCGGCCTCAACCGCCGCGCCAACCTGGAGGAGCTGCGCAACGCGACCCGCTCGCGGAGCCTGGACGCGGTGCTGTTCCCGGCGGATCCGGTGGGCAACGCCCCGGCGGTCGTCGCCACGCTCGGGCGGATGTTCCCGCCCGACCCGACGGGCACCCTCGTCGGGATCACGGCCCGGCTGGAGTGGCTGGCCGGCGTCGTCCGCGCCGACCTCGGCATCATGATCGAGTTCCCGGAGCCGATCCGGCTGATCGTGCTGGGCCGGCTGCTGATCAACTTCCAGGAGGCGGGGAAGTTCCAGCTCGACGTGGTCGGCACGCTCGACCCCGACGTGGGGGAGGTGTCCCTCGAC
The DNA here is from genome assembly GCF_039540335.1 of Actinomadura verrucosospora. Classification (NCBI taxonomy): domain Bacteria; kingdom Bacillati; phylum Actinomycetota; class Actinomycetes; order Streptosporangiales; family Thermomonosporaceae; genus Actinomadura; species Actinomadura verrucosospora. Next base: position 125,060 of record NZ_BAABEV010000020.1, read on the forward strand.
GGCAGCCTCGTCGACTCCAAGCTGTTCGGCCGCCCGGTCAGCGGCGACATGGCGCTGCGGCTGCGGTGGAAGGGCGAGAAGAACTTCGCCGTGTCCATCGGCGGCTTCCACCCGGCCTTTCCCCCGCCCGTGGGCTTCCCGGAGCTGAAGCGCTTCTCGATCAACTTCAACAAGAGCAACGACCTGCTGCGCGTCGAGGCGTATCTCGCCGTCACGAGCAACAGCGTCCAGTTCGGCGGGGCGCTCAACCTGCACTTCGAGTTCTGGGAACTGCGCGTCGACGGCCGCGCCTGGCTGGACGCGGCCATCCAGTTCAAACCGTTCTGGGTGACGGCCGAGCTGGGCGCGACGGTGTCGGTGAAGTGGGGCGACCGGACCCTGCTCGCCCTCACCCTCCTCATCGGGATCAGCGGTCCCGGCCCCTGGCGGGCGCACGGCGAGGTCAGCGTCCACCTCCTCTGCTGGGAGATCAGCAAGCGCTTCGACAAGGAGCTCGGCGACCCGGCCGAGAAGGAGCGGGAGGCGTTCGTCGACGCGGCCCTCCTGCTGCTGGAGACGCTCAAGCAGCCGGCGACCTGGGACGTCACGACCCCGGACACCGGCGGGGAGATGGCCGCGCTCACCGCTCCCGAGACGACCGCGGGGCAGATCGCGATGCACCCGGGCACCGTCCTCGGCGTCCGGCAGAACCTGCTGCCGCTCGGCGTGGACCTGGACCGCATCGGCACCAGCCGCGTCCAGGGCGCCCGCCGCTTCGACGTCACCTCGTTCACCCTCGGCGGGGAGCCCGGCGACCTCGGCGACCCGATCCACGACTACTACGCGCCGGGCCAGTTCTTCGACCTGACGATGCCGGAGATGGTCGAGCGGCCGCAGTCCGAGCGCCGCGAGGCGGGCCGCAGGCTCGTGGCCCGGCCCGGGACGGCCCTCCCGGACGCCGCGCTGACCGTGTTCGCCGCGGCGGGCGGCGACGAGTCCTACGACCGGATCGTCATCGACGACCCGGACGCGGCGGGCCGTCCCCTGCCCGAGGCCGCCGCCCTCCGCGACGGCGCCGGGCGCTCCGCGGCGCGCGACGGCGCCCTGCTCGCCGCGCTCGCCGGGAACGGTCCCGCCGCGAACGCCCGGACGCGGAGCACCGGTTCCGCCCGCTTCGCCGCGCGGCCGCTCGCCGCCCGGATCGACCACTCGGAGGTGTCCTGACATGGCGGCCGGACTGCGCTTCCTGCCCTGGGTCCGCGACGGCCTGGCCCGCGCCGTCACCGGGACCGACCCGCGGACCGGGCCCCTGCCGCGCGTGCGCGGCGAGATCCCGCTGCGCGTGGAGTTCACCGCCGACGACGGGCGGGTGGTCCCCGCCGCCACCACCGCGGTGATCCACGGCCCCGGCGACGTCACCGGCCTGGACGACCGCCAGATCATCCGGAGCTTCCCGGCGCCCGGCACCGACGGCGCGGAGGACACCCTGTTCGCCGCGGTGGAGTTCGACCGTCCCGACCTGCCCTGGGCGTTCACCCCCGCCGAGGCCGACGGCCAGGGGCGGCTCCGCCCCTGGCTGGTCCTGGTGGCCGTCCCGGCGGCGGACGCGGAGCTCGCCGCGCCCGCCGGGGCGCTGCCGACCCTCACCTGCGAGGTCGGCGAGCTGCCGCCGCTGGGGGAGTCGTGGGCGTGGGCGCACGCCCAGGTGCTGGTCACCGGGGACGGCGACGACGTCGAGGACGTCCTGCGCGACCACCCCGAGCGCACGCTGTCGCGGCTCGTCTGCCCCCGCCGTCTCCGCGCGGGCACGCGCTACCACGCGGCGGTGGTCCCCGCCTTCGAGGCGGGGCGGCTGGCCGGCACGGGCGGGCGGGCTCCGCAGGCCGGGGAGCTGGCGCCCGCCTGGGGACCGGGGTCCCCGAAGCCCGACCCGGGGGACGTCGTCGTGCTGCCCGCCTACCACCACTGGTCGTTCACGACCGGCCCGGACGGCGACTTCGAGTCCCTGGTCCGCAGGCTGCGCGCGCGTCCGCTGCCGCCCGAGGTCGGCAAGCGGCCGGTGGACGTCTCGGCGCCCGGCGGCGGCCTGCCCGCCACCGAGCCCGCGGGCCGGGAGGGCACCTCGGTGCTCGGCTTCGAGGGCGCGCTCGCCTCACCGGCGATGGAACCGACCGTCTGGGACGAGGGGGTCCGGGCGTCCTGGCGGCAGGTCATCGAGCTGCTCCTGCAGGACACCGGCGAATGGCTCACCCCGCCGCTGTACGGGGCCGCCCACGCGGCGGCGACGGGCCTGCCCGCGGGCGAGCCGGAGTGGCTGCGGGAGCTGAACCTCGATCCGCGCCACCGGGCCGCCGCCGCGCTCGGCACCGAGGTCGTGCGGCGGCACCAGGAGGAGCTGGCCGCGGCCGCGTGGGAGGCCGCCGCCGCCGTCCGGGACCTGAACGAGCGGCTGCTGGCCGGGCAGGCGGCGCGGGAGGTGTCGGCCGCGCTGCACGCCAAGCGGCTCGACCCCGGGCAGCCCGGCCGGGCCCTCGGCGACGCGCAGATGCTCACCGTCGCCCGGCCGGTGCTCGGCGCGGTCGAGGCCCCGCCGGCGTCGGCCGGCGGCGCCGCCCGCGCCGCCGAGGGCCCGTCCGGCGACCCGCCCACCGTGGGCGACGAGCTGGCCGGCAACGCCGGGCTGCGGGCCGCCACGTCGGTGCCGATGCGCCGGCTGCTGCGGCCGCGCGGCCCCCTGGCCAGGCGCGCCGGGGCCGCGCCGGCCGCCGTGGAGCGGCTCGCGACCGGCGACACGGCCGTCCCGCCCGCCGACGTCCCCGCCGGCGGCGCCCCGTTCGAGCAGGTGACCGGGCGGCCGCTGGGAACGCTGGACGAGGCGTCCATCCGCGCCGCGATGGCCGACCCCTGGTGGGACACCGCCCACAGCGCCGCGGTCGCCGCCGCGAGCGTCCCGGCCGGCGTGTCCGATGAGGTGCCGCGGACCCTCGCCACCGCCGGCGGCGACATGGTGCAGGGCCGGTTCTTCGCCGCGACGGACGACGGCCACCTGTTCGAGCGGCGCCTGGTCGAGGGCGGCTGGTTCTGGTACGACCACGGACTGCCGCCCAGCGGTCAGAAAGTGGTGTCCCCCGGGGCCGCGCTGGACTACGGCGGGCCGGTCCGCGTGCTGGTCCGCACGGCCGACGGGCGGCTGTGGGAGCGGCGCTGGGACCGGGTGCCGGGCGCCTGGGCGTGGGAGGACCGCGGGTACCCGCCGAACGGCGTCCGGAGCGATCCGCTCGCCCACGGCACCGGCGTCTACGTGATCGGCGGTGACGGCGGCCTGCACGCCTGCGACTTCGATCCGGCGACCGCCGCCTGGACGTGGCGGGCGCTCGGCAAGCCGTCCACGATCAGCCCGAAGGAGGTGGCCGTCGGGCCGCTCGCGACCCGGGGCCGCGGCTTCCTCTACGTCAGGACCAACCTCGGCGGGCTCCACGCGTGCGTCCGGCAGGGGACCGGCGCCGCGCTGTGGACCAACCTCAACGTCGGGGACGGCACCGTGCCGCTCGTCAACGGCAACCTCTCGGCCGCCTATCCCGACTACGGCGCCTTCAAGGGCATGGCGTACGCCTCCGTCGACGGGAACCTGATCATCACCCGCGGCGACCTCCGCCCGATCGCGAACGCGTGGCGCCCCTACGACGGCACGTCCGTGGTGTCCGTGGCGCGGCAGAGCGGCAAGGACTTCTCGGGCCGCCCCACGATCGGCGTGCTCGTCGCCTCCGACGCCGATCCGAACGACCTCTCGCTCTGCCGGATCGACTCCGTCGCCGACCAGTGGAACTGGAGCGGCACGCGCCTGCGCCCGCCGTCCGGCGGGCTCGCGCTCCGGCAGCCGGGCCCGGTCGCGCTGCGCCCCGGCCGCGACAGCGAGCTGTTCGCCGTCGCCGCCGACGGGCGGCTGGTGTCGGTCGACCACAACGGCCAGTGGCGCGACCACGGCGCCCCCCGGGACCTGCGGGGCGCCGGCGCGCCGGCCGACGTCCCGCCGCCGGAGAACCGGTGGGCGGCCCGTGTCGGCCTGTTCTCGTCCCTGGTCGTGGCGGACTTCTCCCGCGAGGGCGGCGCCGGGCACGTCCGGCACCGGGTCGCGCACGGCTTCGACGCGGAGGGACGGCTCGGCGGGTTCTCCGCCGCCCGCACCGGCCCCGACCTCGGCGGCATCGACGTGGAGGTGATGGCGGTCGCCGTGGGACGGATCACCGCGTCCGGCCCGCAGGCCATGGTGGTGCTGGGCAACGTGCTCGGCGACGTCTCCTACCAGGTCGGCTTCGACCTCGACGCCGAGGGTGTGCCCGCCCGCTGGGGCGCGCCGCGTCCCGTGCACGACCCGGTCGGCGCGTCCGTCCGGGGCGCCGACATCGCGCTCGCCGACCTGGACGGCGACGGCCGGGCCGAGCTGGTCTTCGTCTACACCTCCGGCGACAGGATCTGCTACCGGATCGCCTGGCGGATCTCCGACGACGGCGCCGTCACCGGCGGCTGGGGCGACACGGTGACGCTGCCCTACACGGTCGGCGGGCTCGGCGACGTGGCCGTGGACGTCGCCGACCTCAGCCAGGACCTGCGGCCCGACCTGGTCGTGCTGTGGACCGGCGGGAACGAGTGGGGCCGCACCGTCGCCCGGTACGGCGTCGGCCGGACGCTGAACCGCCGCGGCGCCGTCCTCGGCGGCTGGAGCGCGCCCGTCCCCGTCCCCGAGGACCGGGAGGCCGGCTGGGACCACGGCGCCGGGATCGTCGTCGCCGACTTCAGCGGCACGCGCCGGCCCGACCTGCTGGTCTACCGGGTGGGGAGCACCGCGGACGGCAACGACGCCGCCTACCGCATCGGGTTCGACCTCGACCCGGACGGGATCGCGACCGGCTGGGGCGAGTCGCGCCCCGTCGACCGGCTGCCCGGCGCGTCCGTCCGGGGCGGCGGCGTCGCGCTCGCCGACCTGCGGCCGAGCCTCGTCGCCGACCGCGCCGCCATGGGCGACGACTTCATGAAGGCGGCGCTGCGGCACCAGCGGTACCTCGCCCCGGCGCAGGCCCTGGCGCGGGACGCGCGCGGGGAGGCCGTCCCGGTGGACGCCACGGCGGCGGCGGTCCGCGACCGGCTCAGGCCCGAGGACACGGTGCCGCCCAAGGTCCTGGACGGCCTGAGGCTCGGCGACGGGCCGCTCGCCTCGGCGATCCCCGACACCGGCGATCCGCTGCGGCGGCTGCTCGCGGGCGTCGCGTTCAACGTGCCCGCCTACGAGCTGCTGCGCGGCCTGTCGCAGGAGAACGTCGTCCCCGGCCTGCCGGAGGTGGCGCCGGAGACGCTGACCGCGCTGGCCGCGAACCCGCGCTTCATCGAGGCGTTCATGGTGGGCCTGAACCACGAGACGAGCCGGGAGATGCTGTGGCGGGAGTTCCCCGCCGACCCGCGCAACACCTGGTTCCGGCAGTTCTGGGACGTGCGGAACGCGGTCTCGGCCGGCGCCCCGCTGACCGACATCCCGCCGTTCACCGACCCCGCGTGGGGCGCCGGGCCGCTCGGCGCCCACCTCACCGCCGTGGGCGGGCCGGACGAGCGGTCGCTGATCCTCGTCGTCCGCGGCGAGGTGCTGCGCCGCTACCCCGCCACCGCCGTCACGATGCGCGCGGCGACGTGGACGGCCGCCGGCCGGCGCGACGTCACCGGCCCGGACATCCCGCCGATCTTCCACGCCCGGCTGGACCCCGACCTGCTGCTGTTCGGCTTCCCGCTGACCGCCGGGCAGGCCCGGGGCGACGCCGACCCGGCCGCCGGAAGGCCGGGGTACTTCTTCCTGCTGCGCGAGCAGCCCACCGCGCCCCGCTTCGGCGTGGACGACCCGCCCGAGGACTGGGTGCCGGGGACGCCCTGGTCGGGCGCCCACTGGGACGACCTGCACTGGGGCCACCTCCCGGCGGACGCGCGGTTCCTGTCGCCGGGCGCGGGCGGGTTCGGCGGCGAGCCCCTGGACGGCGCGGTCTTCGGCCGCAACGCCGCCGACATGGCCCGCGTCGTCCTCCAGCGCCCCGCGCTCGTCGCCCGGCACGCGAGCGACCTGCTGCCACCCGACCCGCAGCCGGCCGCCCTCGCCGGAACCGCCGGAACTCTGCGAGCCCTTGGAGCCCTCCGATGACCCGACCGCTGACCGAGCAGGCCCCGGCCGCGGCGTGGACGCTGTCCACCCGGTACCCGGTGACGCTGCTGCCCGTCCGGCTGGAGACGAGGTTCGACGGCACCCGGCTGCTCGTCCGCGTCTACCCCGACCAGATCCACGTCGACTCGCACGAGGCGGAGCTGACCGCGGCGGAGCGGCGGGAAGGCCGCCGCTACTGGGAGCGCGGCGGCGAGCCGGACGCCTGGGAGGAGCTCGTCCGGTACCACGGCGCGCCCCGTGCCACCTGGATCGCCCGGGTGATGCAGCCGGACGCCACCGGGAATTTCCCCGGCCCCCTCGAACGCACCGGCACCTGGATGCGGGCACCGCGCGCCCGGGCGCTGCCCACCCGCTGGCGCTTCTTCGCCCGCTTCGCCGGGGGGCGCGGCATCGAGGCTGACTTCCCCAACGAGGTGCGGCCCGACCTGGCGGTCGGCCCGTCGCCCGTCCGGACCGGCGACGACGCCGCCCGCCCCCTCACCGACGAGGACCCTCTGGTCGACGAGGGCATGCGCTGGCTGGTCGACTTCCAGGCCGCGGTGGACGCCGGGATGGCGGCCGTCGTCGAGGGCGTCACCGAGCACGTCGCGTTCCTCGCCGTGTACGGCGTGGACGAGGGCGCCACCCCCGCGCGGGGCGCCACGATCCTGTCGGAGCTGCTGGAGGCGCAGGCCGCGACGGTCGGGCTCGGGTTCGTCCCGCCCGGCACCCCGACCAACAACACCGAGACCGTGTCCAGCGGCTACGCGCCCCGGTCGCGCGAGGCGGCGCTCTCGGCGCGGGTGACCGGGGCGCCCGCGACGGCGGCCCGCCCGGAGACCGCGGCGGCCCTGCTCGCGGACACGCTGGGCCTCCCGCTCGCCCACCGGGACGGCGACGTCCTGGAGCGGACGCGGCGCGGGCCCGTCCCGTCCGGGGCGGCCACCGCGCTCGGCCGCGCCCCGAACGGCGCCGACGACCTGCGCCGTCCCGGTGCGGCGGTGCGGCGGCTGCTCTGGCCGGTCGGGCTCGACTACCTCGTCCGCCACCTGGCGGACGGCGCGGAGGCGGGCTGGACCGCCGACCTGCCCGCCGTCCGCTCGCACTTCGTCTCCCACGTCCACCCCGACGGGCCGCTGCCCGCGCTGCGCGTCGGCGCCCAGGTCTACGGGGTGCTGCCGGTCGCGTCGATGGCCCGGTGGAAGTCCGGCGGCGCGGGGGAGGCCAGGGCGGTCGACCTGCTCGTCCGGCTGATGAACCGGGTGTGGTCGCGGTCGCCGGTGCCGCGGATCCGCCCCGGCCTCGCCGACCCCGACGGCGTCATGCTCGACATCCTCGCCACCGACGCGCTCCCGCGCGAGATGCGGGTGCGCGGCATGCTCGGCAACGAGTACGTCGCCTGGCTGTGGCGGTTCGCGCGCCTGGAGCTCGGCGGCGACTGGCGCGAGCAGGTGGCCGGGCCGACCCGGCGGCTGCTCGCCGACCTCGGGCTCGCGACCGGCGACGACCCGCGGCTGGCCCTGGCGGTCTTCGCCGACAAGTCGATCCGGCTCGGCACGCCGGTGGCGGGCGCCGACGCGGCGGCGATCCGGGCGTACCTCACGGAACTGGCCGCGCCGGGGCTGCGCGCCGACGAGGTCCCCGTGCCGTCCGGGCCGGTGCCGCTCTTCCAGCGGCTGCTGCGCGCGGCGCTGCTGGGCGAGCACTCCAACGCGGCCGGGCTGATCGAGGGCGTCGGGCAGGTCCCCGACCCCGAGCTGGTGGACGTCTTCCCCCGCGAGGTCACCTCGACGCTCGCGCGGCGCCTCGCGCGGCCGCTGCCGCTGCCCGGCGGCGGCACCGACCCGGCCCTGACGGTCGGCGACTACCTCGCCGCCGCGCAGCGGCCCGGCGACGAGCGGCACGCGGCCGTCACCGCCGGGATCAGGGAGTTCCGCGACGCGCTGGACCGGCTCGTGGACCTCCGGGTCGCCCCGGAGCGCCTGGAGCGCGAGGTGGCGGGCACGCTGGCCCTGACCGCCCACCGGCTGGACGCCTGGATCACCTCGTTCCCGGCGCGCCGGCTGGAACGGCTCGTCCGGGAGCGTCCCGCCGGAGACGCCGCCGGGACGCACATCGGCGGCTACGGCTGGGTCTGCGACCTGGCGCCGCCCTCCGTGGGCCGAGAGGAGGTCCCGCTGCCCGACGGCGTCCCGGAGGGGCCGCTCCACCCGGCGCCGGACGGCGCCGGGCACGTGCACGCGCCGACGCTCGGCCAGGCGGTCACCGCGGCGGTGCTGCGCAGCGGCTGGCGCTCCCACAGGGGCGCGGACGCGCAGCCGGACGACGAGCAGGGGAATCCGCTGGCCGTCGACCTGACCTCACGGCGGGTGCGGCTCGCCGAGCAGCTGGTCGCGGGCGTCCGCGCCGGGCAGCCCCTCGGCCTGCTGCTCGGCTACCGGTTCGAACGCGGCCTGCACGAGCACCCGGACGGGCCCCTCGACCAGCACCTGCCGCTGTTCCGGGCCGCCGCGCCCGTCCGCGCGCACACCGTCACGCCGGAGGGGACCGCGGAACCGGCCGTGGAGTCGACCGCGGTGACCGACGGGCTGGAGCTTCACCGGCTGTACCGCGCGGGCGACCTGGAGGAGGATCTCGCGTCGCTCCCGCCCGGCGACCGGACGGCGGTCGAGGACGTCCTCGCCGACGTCGCGGACGCCGTCGACGCGGTCGGGGACGCGCTGCTCGCCGAGGGCGTCCACCAGATCGCCCAGGGCAACGCCACGCGGGCAGCCGCCGCCCTCGACGCCTCCGCGCACGGCGCGAGCACCCCGCCGGAGCTCCAGTTCTGCCGCACGGCCGACAGCGGCGCGGCGGTCACCCACCGGGTGCTCCTGCTGTTCAACCACGACGCCCGGTTCGACAAGCTCCGCTGGGGCGCCGCCGTGGGCGAGCAGCCGCGGGTCGTCGCCGCGGCCCCCGCCGACGTCCTCGCCACCGCGCTGCTGCCGCCGAACTGGCGGGTCAAGTGGCGCAACACCTGGCGCTCGCCGGACGGGACGCGCACCGCCGTCCAGCCGCCGCTGAGCCTCGACTACCTGCAGATCCCCGCCGTCGACCACGTCGCCGCCCCGGTCCGGGGCGCCGCCCCGGACGCCGGCGCCGAACTGGAGCGACGGATCGAGGCGGCCGCCTGGCCGCGCCGGGAAGCCTCGAAGATCGGCGAGGACTGGACGCTGGAGCCGGGCTTCGAGCGCGACCCCGCCTGGCCGTACGACCAGGTGTCGCTCGCCGAGTTCCTGGAGGCGGCCTCGGCGGTGCGGCGGCTGCTCACGCAGTCGCGGCAGGTGGAGGCCGCCGACCTCGACGGGCCCGGATCCGCCGCCGAGAGCGGGTTCGACCAGGCGACGCGCAACCGCGCCGACTTCGCCTGGCAGCTCGCCGGCACGGCCATCGCCGGCCTCGCCGGGGCGACCGCCGCGGCGGTGCGCCCCGCCCTGCGGACCGCCGCCGGGTTCGGCGTGCTCGGCGCGGTGGCCCCGCCGCCGAGGTCCGGCACCGAGCAGCAGGTGCTGGAGCAGGCCGCGTCCGCGCGGGCCGAGCTCCGGCAGCGCCGGCTGGCGCACTGCCGGCTGGTCGCCGAGTTCCGGGGACGCCCGCTGACCTGCACCGCCGAGACGTGCGGCTGCGCCATCGCCGACTTCGACGTCCCGGCGGCCGCCCCCGCCCGGCGCCGCGAGTTCCAGACCGCCCGGCTCCGGACGCTGTTCGGCCAGGACCTGCCCGTCCTGCAGTCGGTCACCCTGCCCGCCCCGGGCCCGCTCGCCGCCGCCCTCGCTCCCGGGAACGAGCTGGAGGGCGGGTCGGCGCACGACGTCCGGCGCTGGCTGGCCAAGTACGCCCGGGTGCGGCCGAAGCTGGCGAACCTCCAGAAGGTCCTGACCTACACCGAGGCGCTGACCGGCGCCGGCGCGGCGACCGTCCCCGCCACTCCGCGCGCCGTCCAGCTCCCCGGGAAGCCGGGCGAGCGGTGGGCCGGGGAGAGCCCCCCGGACGGCGACGTCGTGTCCATGGCGGTGATCACGGTCGGGGACCTCGACCTCCGCCGGCCCGTCTCCGGCCTCGTCGTGGACGAGTGGACCGAGGTCGTCCCGGCCGCCCGGCGGACGACCGGGCTGGCCTTCGAGCACGACGCGCCCGGCGCCGCCGCGCCGCAGGCCGTGCTGGTCGCCGTGCCCGCCGACGACGCGCCCACCTGGGGCCCCGACGCCGTCCTCCAGGCGCTGAACTGGGCCTTCATCCTGACCACGACCCGCGCCGCCGACCTCGACTCGCTCGGCGACATCGGGCAGATCCTGCCCGCCGCCCACTTCCCGGTGAACATGGCCGAGCCGGGCACCTCGACCGACTTCGTCCCGGACGCCGCGGCCCCGGACGGCCCCGCCGCCGCGCCGGCCACCACGGAGGGAACGCGATGACCGTCTCCGACACCCGGGCCGCCGCGGAGCCCGCCGAGCCCGCGCACGTCCCGTCCATCACCACCTGGAGCCGGCTGGAGCCGCGCACCCGCGCGGAGGACCTCAGCCCGGCGCTGGAGGCCCGCACCGCCGACCCGCTCTGGCTCCTCGCCCGGCAGTGGCAGCTCGGGGAGTTCCAGGGCGAGGACGCGGGGACCCCCGTGCTGGCCAGGCTCGACGTCGAGTCCGCCCGGTTCGCCGAGGTCCGGTACGGGCCCTCGGGCGGGCCGGCGGCGCCGCTGCCCGCAGGCCGCCCGCTGGAGTCGGCCGTCGAGGCCGAGGACGCCGCCGGGGCCCACGACCTGCGCTGGGCCGCCGAGACCGGGCAGGAACTGCTCCGCTTCCTCGCCGAGCACGGCGCCGGCGCCCTGCGGGCGGCGGTCGTCGCCCGCTACCCGATCCCGAGCCCGCCGCCCGCCGGTCCGTCCGAAGCCGACGAGGCGACGGCCGGCTACCTGCGGATCATGGCGGGACGGGCGCCCCACGGCACGGACGTGCTGCGCGACCACGCCAGGGGCCGGTTCCCGGGGACGGTGCCGGTCCCGCCCGAGCTGTCGGCGGCCGTCGCCGCCGCCGTCGCGGGGTGGCTGGCCTGGCTCCAGGCGGGGGAGGGCCCCGCGCCCGAGGGGTTCCTTCCGCTGGTCGACACACCGGGCGCCGGCGCCCGCGCCTGGCAGCGCGAACGGCTGGAGTACGCCTTCGCGGCCGCCGCCTCCGACTCCGTCGGCGAGACGGTGCTGACCGCGCCGGAGTACGACGGCGACCGGCTCGACTGGTACCAGCTCGACCACGACCCGGACGCCGCGCTCGGTGCCCCGTCCGATGCCGCGTCCGATTCGGAGCGCCGCACCCTCGTCGTCGTCCCGACCGTGGCCGCCTACCCCGGCATGCCCGCGACGCGGTTCTGGGAGATGGAGGACGCCGACGTCAACCTCGGCCGGATCGGCGCGGGCACCACCGACCTCGCCCGGATGGTCCTGCTGGAGTACGCGACCGTGTACGCCAACGACCACTTCGTCGTCCCGGTGGAGGTGCCGAGCGGATCGGTCACCCGCGTCCGCTCGCTCGTGGTGACCGACAGCTTCGGCGTCCGCACCCTCGTCCCCCCGGCGGCCTACGGCGCCGCCGACGCCGGGCGCGGCTGGGGGCTGTTCCGGCCCGCGTCCGCGCGCGGCGGGCCGCCGGCGCCCCTGCTCGTCCTGCCGCCCACCACGTTCTCGACGCAGAGTTCGGCGCCCGTCGAGGACGTCCGGTTCCTGCGCGACGAGACCGCCAACCTCGCCTGGGCGATCGAGCGGACCGTCACCGGCGCCACCGGCGAGCCGATCGACCGGGACGGCCAGGTCCCGCGCGCCGGGATCCCGCCGCGCGCCGAGGTCCCCGGCCTGCCCGAGCTCACCTACACCTTCGCCACCACCGTGCCGGAGAACTGGGTGCCGCTCGTCCCGGCCCCGGCCGACGGGCGGCCGGACGGCATCCGGCTGCGCCGCGTCCCCCTCCAGCAGCCCACCAGGGACGGGACGCCGGTGCCGGTGATCGGGCACAGCCGCGTCCTCGACTGGACGATGGAGAACGACACCGGGCGGGTGGCGAGTCTGGAGATCCCCGAGGAGGAGGTCGGCCGCGCCGGGGCCCGCGTCGTGCGGGAATGGCGCCTCGCGCGCTGGACCGACGGCTCGGTGCACCTGTGGCTGGCCCGCGCCAAGCGCACCGGAGGCGGCACCGCCTCCAGCGGCCTGCGCTACGACGCCGTCGGCCCGCGCTGACCCGCCCCGCCCGCGTCACTCGGAACTCGACAACGCGGGACCGGACAGCACCCGGGCGGCGAGCTCGGTGCGGCTGCGGACGCTCATCTTGGCGAAGACGCGCTTCAGGTGCGTCTCCACCGTGTACCGGGAGATGAACTCCCGCTCGGCGATCTGCGGGTTGGTGAGGCCCTCGGCGATGAGCGCGGCGATCTTCCGCTCCGTCGGGGTCAGCGCCTGCCAGCCGTGCGCGGGGCGGTCTGGGCGCCGCCGCCGCGCCCCCGGCCGCACACCAAGCCCGCAGCCCCGTCCAGGACGGCGGCGGGCCGGCGGAC